>JAKLQT010000001.1 GCA_022013205.1 Candidatus Omnitrophota bacterium
AGCGCAACCTGCGACATTATAGAATTCTTTCTATTTCTTATCCTACTTCTCTTTTGACTTCTTATCATGTTTTGCTTTCTTCTGTTTACTCGCCTTGTTCTTATCCTTCTGCCCTTTGTCTCCCATTATGCCCCCCTTTTTTTTATGAGTACCGTTATTTTTTAATGCCTTGGACTTATCGGCATATTTTAGGGCTGTTCATACGACAGAAGAGCTTCATTTTATTTATAAAATGCGGCTCTTCTGTCCAACCCATACCATTATACCGCTTATAGCAATCAGAACAGGCATCAAGAAAAGGACAACAGCAACCATGCGTTTTTGTTTACTGGTTAAATCCAGGCGTTCGACTTTAATTTCCTTCTGGTTAGCAAAAGCCTGGTAACCCAATTCCGAAAGCCAGGCGATAACATTAAGCCCCATTGCCGCGTTGCTGTATTGTCCGATAAAGGCATTAGATAAAAAATCTGCATCTGTAAAAACAATTATCCTTGTATCCGAGGATTTGTTTTCTGCTTTAGGCTCCATAACCATAAAAGCAATAGCAATCGGGCCGGGAGTATCTACTCCCTCATCAAACTTTACAACCAGGGTTCTATCTGTCTCCCCCCAGCTGCTGCCGCTATTAGACGTTAAAACCAACGGAGCACATTTAACCGTTTCGCGCCGATCATTTAAAATTGAAATAGAACGAGGCCGCACATAAAAAGTATAATCCAGTCCTTTGACAATCGCCGGATACGGCACATAATTGCGCGTAGCCGGACAACCGACATCTGTGCTTATATGATTACTCAAATCAACCACAATATCATCACCGATCTTTACTCCCCATTCACTAAGGATACTGTTTAAAGATGGATTTTTGTGTTTTTCTTCTTCTGTTAGCGGCTTATCCGGCGTGGTCAAAGGCATGTTTTCAATTAAAAATAAAGCGTCTCCGCCTTTATCCAAATAGGCCTTTATAATCTCTTCTTCTTTTTCCGTCAGGGGATTTTGCGCCCCGGCAATAATAAGAACATCACAATCATCCGGAATCTCGCCTTTTATCCCCAGCATTAGTTTCTTTGCCTGTACATTATTAGCCTCTAATAATTTTACCAGCGTACTTAATCCCTTATCTGCCTTATCAGAAATATCATATTCCTCATGGCCGGTTATAAAGTAACACCTTCGTTTTTCCCTGGTCACGCGAACGATCGCGTTTGTTAATCGTTCCTCATTTAAAGGATGCTCTGTAAAATCAATATCCTGCCGTTCACTTCCAGAGGATACAATAGCTTTTTTCTCTTTTCCGCTTATCACATTACCAAACTGCGCCGCGTAGCCAATCTGCACGATGGGATCAATGATTTCACCTTTGACCATCCCCAGCGATTGCCTTTCGTAGCCTTTTAAAAGATCCCCCAGATATTTTGGCGGCATCCCCACATGAAAAACTACTATTTTAACTTCCGACTTGAGCTCTTTAATTAAAGAACTTGTCTCTTCGGTTAAAGTATGCTGTTTAAATTTAGTTACATCCCAATGCAAATTATAGCGATAACATAAATAGTTAATCCCCATAACAAAAATCAGAGAGGAGGCGATAATAATCGTTTTTAAGGCATATTTTCGCCAGGGAAAAGATTTCACCGGCCGATGCATAGTCTTTTTCAATTTAAAAACACAAAACCCAAGACAAACTAAACCGGCCAAAGAGACAATAATAGTCAGCTTACTGAAACAATCCTCTACATAGGAAAGTCCAAGGCCATATATAAGACAAACCGCCCCTGCTCCAAGCAATGCCCAAAGATTTTTATATTCTTTATTTATCGCCATAATCGATTTTCGATACTAAGTCTGGTAAGCATAATACAAATAACAATCCCGCTTAAGTAATAAACCACATCCGCAGTGGTAATAAGCCCTACTATAAAATTCTCCGAATGACTCCAGGTGCCTGCATATCGAATTAAAACCTGCGCAGTACTGCTGAAATATTTTATAAAACTTATCGAAAAATACAGCAAAAACAAAATCACATACGAACTCATCGCCGCGATAATCTGATTTTTTGTTCCTGATGAAGTCAACATGCCGATAGCAATAAATAATGCCCCTTCCAGCCAAACCCCCAGGTATCCTGATAGTATGGTCAATCGGTCAGGCTGTCCAAAAAATTCAATTATAAAATAATAACTCAAGGTCATTGCGACAATAAGCGTGAAAAACACTAAACTGCCTAAATATTTACCCAGAACAATCGCTGTGTTTGTTGTGGGGGTGGTCATCAAAAATTCCATTGTGCCGCTGGATTTCTCTTCGGCAAATATCTTCATCGTTAAAAGCGGCACAATAAAGATGAACAGAAATTCCATAACTTTAAACACATCACGCAAACTCGCTTCCCTGTTTTCATCAATAATCAAAAAAAAGAAAATATTAAAAATAGAAATAGTAATTATCAGCACAATATAGGCAATCGGCGATTTAAAATATGCCTTTAGTTCTTTTTTAGCGATCGCGGCAATCTTGCTCATTACTACTAAGCCTCCAGTAAGGGATGCAATTTTAAGAATATTTCCTCGAGATTCGAGCCCTTTGCGTTTAAAAGATCCTTTAAATTCCCGTCAACAATAACCTCCCCAGATTTAATAATTAAAACCCGCTGCGCAATCTGTTGAATCTCAGAAAGTATATGTGTGCTTAAAATCACTGTTCTTTTATACTCCAAACTTTTAATAAGATTGCGCACCTGAATAATCTGCACCGGGTCAAGCCCGATCGTCGGCTCGTCTAAAATCAACACTTCCGGGTCATTAATTAT
>JAKLQT010000048.1 GCA_022013205.1 Candidatus Omnitrophota bacterium
TATTCACGAGGTAAACCTGTTAAAGAAAGTGCGTATTGAAATAGCTGTAAACGAGGATTTTGTTAAACCGGCCATAGACGCGATTATCAAAGGCACGAAAACAGGTAATATCGGCGACGGTAAAATATTCGTGCTTGATTTACCCGAGTGCATAAGAATACGTACGGGAGAAAAAGGCACAAAGGCAATAGGATAAATATAATCAGGCTTGCCCTCCGAAGCTTACTACTATGAAAGTTATCGAGATAATCGTAGGGGGTTACCAAAAATAAATAATTTTTACTTATAAGTTAAGTATGCATAGCAAAGGTGCCAGTGATGTAAAGATGAATGCGTTTTGATTTAATGAACAGAAATAGAGGAGGATTAAATGATAAGGAAAAGAATGCTGAAAACAATAAAAACAATCTTGGGAGTTTTCCTTGTAGTCCTTAGTTATTGTGGTTGTGTCTTTGCTTCTGAGGAGAGTAATGCGGAGTCAATAGTCACGATAGTAAAAGGACTGGATACATTATGGGTATTGCTGGCTGCCTTCCTTGTCTTTATTATGCAGGCAGGCTTTGGAATGCTTGAAGCAGGTTTAATTAGACCAAAAAATACCTGTAATATACTTATGAATAATTTTCTTGATTTCTGTATAGCATCAGTAGGATTTTTTGTTTTTGGATATGCTATTATGTTTGGAACAGGAAACGGTTTTATGGGATGGAATGGATTTTTTCTAATCAATGCCACTCATGAGGGAACGATTCCTTTAGAGGCAGCCTGGTTGTTTCATGCTGTATTTTGCGGCGCTGCGGCTACTATTGTAGCCGGAGGTATCGCGGAACGCATGAAGTTCAAATGCTATCTTATTTATTCATTTTTAATTTCAGTAACAGTCTATCCTGTTGTCGGACACTGGATATGGGGCGGCGGTTGGCTGGCAAACATTGGGTTTGGAGATTTTGCCGGATCAACAGTTGTGCATGCAGTAGGGGGAACAGCTGCTCTGGTTGGTACTATGATCCTGGGGCCCAGAATAGGGAAATACAATAAAGATGGGACAGCGAATGCAATCGAAGGGCATTCTATGACACTTGCATCTTTGGGAACATTAATCCTATGGTTTGCCTGGTTTGGCTTTAACCCGGGATCTACTTTGTCAGTAGGTGACGGAAGTTTTATGGCAAAAGTTGCTGTAAATACTAATCTATCTGCAGTGGCGGGGTCGTTAGTAGCAATGTTTTATGCGTGGCGTAAATGCGGTAAGCCGGATTTGACAATGACTATGAACGGTGCATTAGCTGGATTGGTTGCTGTTACAGCTCCATGTGCTTATGTTACACCTATAGAATCTATGATAATTGGCGCAATAGGCGGCATTATAGTTGTTGTTGGCACACTGTTTCTTGATAAAATCCATATTGATGATCCTGTTGGAGCGGTTCCTGTACATTGTATGAATGGTATATGGGGCACTCTTGCCGTGGGGATTTTTGGTCACAAATCATTGGGGCTTGCCAGGGATGGTTTATTGAATGGAGGCGGTTTTGCCCAGCTTGGGGTGCAGGCATTAGGTGTTGCTACCGTAGTTGCTTTTGTAGCAGCAGCAATGACTACTATATTTAAAATTATGGATTCTACAGTAGGATTAAGAGTTTCTAGAGAAGAAGAACTAAAGGGATTGGATATTTCGTTGCATGGAATGGAAGCTTATTCCGGGTTTCAAATATTTGTAACCCAATAATAAAAGGAGATCGAATATGAGGCTTATTATAGCTTTGATTCAGCCGCATAAACTACCTGATGTAAAGAAGGCGCTGTTTGATGCGGATGTTTGCAAAATGACAGTTACTAATGCCTTAGGCTGCGGTCAGCAAAAGGGCTTTACGGAGACATACCGCGGTGTTATTCACGAGGTAAACCTGTTAAAGAAAGTGCGTATTGAAATAGCTGTAAACGAGGATTTTGTTAAACCGGCCATAGACGCGATTATCAAAGGCGTGAAAACAGGTAATATCGGCGACGGTAAAATATTCGTGCTTGATTTACCCGAGTGTATAAGAATACGCACAGGTGAACGAGGTAATAAAGCCATAGGCTAAAACTGTTACTAAACCGTCTGTTAGAAAATTTTTTAAAAAAAAGGTTACCAAAACACGTGAATTTTTACTTATACTTAACAAAAGGTATAGAGACTGTTCAAAAAAGCACAAAGTTTGTGCAGAAGGTGTTAAAACAATGGTGTTTTAAGCTTGAGTAGCTTAAAACACTTTTTTTTAGGTAAATAGTTAAAAAAAAGGAGGTATAAAGTGTCAAAAAAAAGCAAACAGGATATTTTAAAGCTGGTAAAGGAAAATGACGTAAAATTTATAAGGTTGTGGTTTACGGATTTACTGGGGCAGGTAAAAAGTTTCGCGATAACAGATAAAGAGCTGGTAAACGCGCTTGAAAACGGAATGGGGTTTGACGGCTCTTCAATAACCGGATATCAGGATATAGAAGAATCAGATATGATTGCCATGCCTGATGCGGATACGTTTGCAATGCTTCCCTGGCGGCCGACTGAAAAGTCTGTGGCCAGAATGATATGCGACATATTAAATCCGGATAAAACCCCTTATGAAGGTGATCCGCGTTATGTATTAAAAAAGGCGCTTGCGCGAGCGGAAAAAATGGGATTTGACCATTTCTATTTAGGGCCGGAACTGGAGTTTTTCTACTTCAGGACTGATACAGGAACGGAAATATTGGATAAGGGAGGATATTTTGATCTTACAACACTTGATGTTGCCAGTGACCTAAGAAGAGAAACCGTGCTTGCCCTTGAAAAAATGGGAATAGATGTTGAGTATTCTCATCATGAGGTGGCTCCTTCGCAGCATGAAGTAGATATGCGTTATAAAGACGCTTTGGAGATGGCGGATAACGTAATAACCTATCGGGTTGTTGTAAAAGAAATTGCCAGCAAATTCGGAGTATACGCTACTTTTATGCCAAAACCTATTTTTGGACAGAACGGATCAGGTATGCATACGCACCAATCACTGTTTAAAGGAACAAAGAATACATTTTTTGACGCGAAATCCAATGATTATCTTTCAGATACCGCGCGCTGCTATATTGCCGGCCTTCTCAAGCACTCAAAAGAAATATGTTCGATTTTTGCCCAAACCACAAATTCCTACAAAAGATTAGTACCTGGCTATGAAGCGCCGGTATATATAGCCTGGAGCCGCAGAAACAGAAGCGCGCTTGTTAGAGTGCCGCTGTATCATCCCGGGCAGGAAAAAGCAACGCGATGTGAATTTAGAGCATGCGATCCGGCGTGTAATCCTTATCTTACCTTTGCGGCCATGCTTCATGCAGGACTGGAAGGTATAGAGAAAAAGTATAAAGTGCCTAAACCCATGGAACAGAATTTATACCACTTAAACGATAGTGAAAGAAAAGCAAAAGGCATAGAAACTTTACCTGATAATCTGGGATATGCTATAGCGATCACGGAAAACAGCCAACTTGTAAAAAAGGCGCTTGGCGAACATATATTCCCAAGATTTGTGGAACTTAAGAAAAAAGAATAAGATGAATACAGGATAACCGTACCTCAATTTGAATTGGATAAGTACCTCTCTATTCTTTAATATAGACGTTAAAAGGTTTAAAAGATGAAACACGGCTATTTTCCCAAAAAACAAGGCCTTTATGATCCCCGGTTTGAGCATGATTCCTGCGGCGTAGGGTTTGTCTGCGATATTAACGGCAAAAAAAAACACGCTATTGTTAAAAAAGGCATTGAAGCACTCAACCGTCTGAGTCATCGTGGCGCTGTCGGCGCTGACCCTGCCACAGGAGATGGAGCAGGCATACTTATTCAAACGCCGCATAGGTTTTTAGTAAAGGAATGTAAGAAAATTGATATTGCCCTGCCGGAAGCCGGGCATTATGGAGCGGGCATGATTTTTTTGCCTAACGATGATGCAGATAGGGAGTTATCCAAAGAGATAGTCAAAAACATTATCAATGAAGAGGGGCAGCATTTTTTAGGTTGGCGCACTGTTCCTTTTAATAATGCTGTAATCGGAGATAGAGCAAAAGATAAAATGCCGTTTATAGCGCAGATATTTATCAAAATGAACAGCAGCTTAGACAGCCAGCTCGCGTTTGAACGAAAACTTTATGTTATTCGCAAACAAGCTGAAAAGGCGATCAAAGGATCTTCAGTAGCTGGGAAAGCGGCTTTTTACATAACTAACTTGTCCTCGCGGACATTGAGTTATAAGGGGCTGTTAATGCCTTCTCAATTAAAAGATTTTTTCCCGGATTTATCAGATCAGGCCATTGAGAGTTCTCTTTGTCTGTTTCATTCACGCTACAGCACAAATACCTTTCCTACATGGGATCTGGCGCAGCCGTTTCGATTTTTGGCGCATAACGGAGAAATAAATACCTTACGCGGCAACATGAACTGGGTACGTGCCAGAGAGCGATTGCTTACCAGTGAACTTTTTGGTACAGATATAGAAAAACTAAAGCCGGTTATTGTTGAGGGAGGAAGTGATTCTGCCGCGATTGACAATATTTTTGAACTTTTAGTATTATCAGGCCGCTCACTTGAACACGCGATGATGATGCTTATCCCCGCGGCCTGGGAACACAATAAGCTTATGGATAAGGAACTAAAAGATTTCTATAAATATCATGCTTGTTTTATGGAGCCGTGGGACGGGCCGGCAGCGATAGCTTTTACAGATGGCAAAAATATCGGAGCAGTACTTGACCGGAATGGTTTGCGCCCTGCCCGTTATATTATTACCAAAGATGGTTTTGTTGTGATGGCCTCTGAGGTGGGTGTCTTAGATATACCGCCGGCAGAGATTCAGATTAGCGGAAGGCTTGAACCGGGAAAAATCTTTTTTATTGATACTGAATCCGGCCGGATAGTACATGATTCACAAATAAAAAAGAATGTTTCTAGCCGCCACCCCTATGGCAAGTGGAATGCAGAAAATATGATTGGCCTGGATAAACTTATTATCAGCAGTGTGCCTGAGCAGAAATCTGATGATATCATGCCGCTTCTTTTGGCCTTTGGTTATACGCGGGAAGATCTCCGAAATATAATAAAGCCTATGGCTGAGGAGGGGAAAGAGCCTGTGGGTTCGATGGGAAACGACACGCCTCACGCGTTTCTATCAAAAAAACCGCAGCTTCTATACAATTATTTTAAACAGCTCTTTGCGCAGGTAACAAACCCGGCAATAGATTCAATCCGGGAAAAGTTAGTAATGAGCTTAATAAGTTTTATTGGCCCTGAGAAAAATATTCTTGAGGAACATCCTGAGAATAGTCATAAAGTCTCAGTAAAAAATCCGATATTAAGCAATGAAGAATTTCAGAATTTACGTGATATCAGTATGCAAGGTTTTAAAGCAAAGACAATATATACTTTTTTTGATGCTGCAAGCCAAAAAGGCGGCTTTATTAAAGCATTGGAAAGAATTTGTTTTGAAGCAGAATATGCTATTGAGCAGGGGTATTCTTTTATTATCTTAAGTGATCGCGGAGTTGATAAGGATAATATTGCCCTGCCGGCATTTTTGGCTATGAGTGGTGTGCATCAGCATCTTGTAAGAAAGACCATACGTTCACAGGTTGCCATAATCGTGGAAAGCGCGGAACCGAGAGAGGTACAGCATTTCGCGTTACTTTTCGCTTATGGCGCAGATTGCGTCAATCCTTATCTTGCTTATGAAGCGATAGAATATCTTATTGAAGGAAAAGAAATTTCTTTAAACCTGAAAAAAGCGCTAAAGAATTACAATAAAGCATTAACAGACGGAATACTGAAAATTCTATCAAAAATGGGGATTTCTACGCTGAGAAGCTACCGCGGCGCACAGATATTTGAAGCATTAGGTTTAGATGAAGAACTGATTGATAAATATTTTGCCGGTACGCCATCTCGTATTTCCGGTGTAAGCCTTGAAGGGGTCGCGGATGAGACAATAAAAAGACATAAATCAGCTTATGTTGAAAATAATGTAGGCAGCAATAATTTAACAAGCGGCGGTATCTATCAGTGGAAAAAGGATGGAGAATTTCATCTTTGGAATCCTGAAAGTATAGCAGCCCTGCAGAATGCTGCGCGCAATAATGACTATGATAAATATAGGCAATTTGCTCAATTGATAAATGGCCAATCCGCTAACCCGGTAACCTTGAGGAGTTTATTTAAATTTTCGTCCTCTGACAAAAGAAAAGTAAAAGCAATTTCAGTTAATGAAGTTGAACCTGTTGAAAATATCATGAAACGTTTTGCTACCGGGGCGATGAGCTTTGGTTCGATAAGCAGTGCTGCTCATGAGACAATTGCCATTGCGATGAACAGAATAGGCGGCAAATCTAATACCGGCGAAGGCGGCGAAGATCCAAACCGGTTTATAATTCTGCCTAATGGAGATTCAAGAAGAAGCGCTATAAAGCAGGTTGCTTCCGGAAGATTCGGTGTTACCATCAATTACCTGGTTAATGCCGATGAAATACAGATAAAAATTGCCCAGGGAGCAAAGCCGGGTGAAGGAGGCCAGTTACCGGGGCATAAAGTCAGCGAAGCGATAGCCCGGACCAGATATACAACTCCTGGTGTTACTTTAATATCACCGCCGCCGCATCATGATATATATTCCATAGAAGATTTGGCTCAGCTGATATTTGATTTAAAAAATGCCAATCCTAATGCGCGGATAAGCGTAAAACTTGTCTCAGAGATTGGCGTGGGAACCGTTGCCGCGGGAGTTGCCAAAGCTCACGCGGATATGATCCTGATCTCCGGCGGAGACGGCGGCACCGGAGCGTCTCCGAAAAGTTCTATTATGTATGCGGGGCTGCCATGGGAGCTGGGCCTTGCCGAGACACACCAGGCATTATTGCTTAATAATCTGCGTTCAAGAGTACGCTTACAAACTGATGGGCAGCTGCGTACAGGCCGTGATGTGGCTGTCGCGGCAATACTTGGAGCGGAAGAATTTGGTTTTTGTACCGCAGTTCTGGTTGTGAGCGGCTGTGTCATGCTGCGGCATTGTCATCTGAACAACTGTTCGGTTGGCGTGGCTACACAGGATGGAATTTTACAAAAGAGATTCAGGGGAAGGCCGGAATATATCGTAAATTATTTTCATTTTGTTGCTCAGGAACTTCGTGAAATCATGGCAAATTTGGGTATAAGAACTATTAATGAGATGATTGGTAAGACGGATCTTCTTGAATTAAATAAAGAGCTTGTTCCGGAAAAGGCAAAGGGTATTGATTATTCCAGAATTCTTTATAAACCGGATGTTCCGGAAAATGTCGGGAAATATTGTAATTTAAAACAAGATAGCGGCCTGGATAGTGTACTTGATAAAGAGCTTATTAAAAGATGTAATGACGCGCTTAATAATAACAAACAAGTTAGATTGTCATCAGATATTAATAATACCAATAGAGCTGTCGGGACAATGTTAAGCGGTGAAGTTTGCCGAAGATGCGGTGACGGGGTGCTTTTGGAGGATACTATAAATTGTAAATTCAAAGGAATTGCCGGACAAAGTTTTGGCGCTTTTCTGGCAAAGGGGATAACCTTTGAGCTCGAAGGCATGACTAACGACTATGTCGGAAAAGGGATTTCCGGTGGAAAGATCATCATATATCCGGATAAAGAAGCGCGGTATAAGCCTGATGATAATATAATCATCGGTAATACCGGCTTCTATGGCGCGGTTTCAGGAGAGGCTTATATATGCGGTGTTGCCGGTGAAAGATTCTGCGTAAGAAATTCAGGGCTCTATGCTGTAGTCGAAGGTGTTGGCGATCATGGCTGTGAATATATGACCGGCGGAAGAGTTATTGTTTTGGGAAAAACAGGCAGGAATTTTGCCGCGGGAATGTCAGGCGGAATAGCATATGTATATGATGAAGATAAAACATTTTTGCATAAATGCAATATGGATATGGTTGAATTGGAAAAAGTGCAGGAAGAAGATAAGGAAAACCTCTATCACTTGCTCCAAAATCACTACAGATATACAAAAAGTTTTAAGGCAAAAAAGATTATTGATAACATGCATGAAGAATTAAAAAATATCGTTAAGGTTATTCCCATAGAATATAAACGTATCTTAGAGGAAATCAAGATAGAACAAAA
>JAKLQT010000049.1 GCA_022013205.1 Candidatus Omnitrophota bacterium
AACAGGAGGAACATTAGGAACAACAGGAGGAACAGTAGGAGGAACAGTAGGAGGAACAGTAGGAACAACAGCAGCACCAGTAGTAACAGCAGTAATAACACCGGCAATAAAACAACTGGCAATCAATGCGCTGCTTAACGTGGTCAAACAGACCGCGATATCGTATGCGCTAACCTATACTCTGGATAGGGCAGGGATAGATAACCCATATATTCGAGCGATTATTGTAGGAGCGGGAGCGGGATTGGCCAGCAGTTCTTTTGGCACTTATACGAGCGGCAGCGGGTGGACGTTAGGAGTGGGTAAAGAAATATTTGGGCAAATAGCTCTCGGCGCGCTTACAAATTTAACCAGCGAGGCAGTACGGCAGGAGGGTTATCGCCATAACTGGGATCCTCTGATAACAGAATGCGCTGCCCTCGCGGCCGGTTCCTTGGTTAACAGCGGAGTCGGAGCCGCATTAAATTTTGATTATTCGAATAAGACTAATCCGTACAATACAGGCAATGATTTTAGTACAAGATTAACAAATAATCTAAAAGAAACACTTCCAGGCCTTATGGGAGCGCTTGCCGCCAAAGGCATGGGTAGAATATGCACGCATAACAATGTAGACCCAATGGTTTCCAGTGCGTTAACAGCGATAACGCAAAGTATGGTCGGATCCTTAACTAAGGCCTTTGTTACTGATTTCACCTTGTCTACCTTTTCAAAGCAGGATATATACGATGCTTTGGAAAGCGGAACGGGGAGCGGTGCGGCTGCTGCTTACAAAAACTTGTTAATCCGTAAATTCGATTTTACTGATTCTCAGGCAACTGTAATGACACATACTGTATCTCTTATTTATAAAAATGCAGCAGATGGTACGTTAGCAGGAATTGGGGGGAATACTCCAAAGAGTACAATGATTTCAACTAGTTTGGAATCCGCGCTAAAGCAAGGGATAAGCGCCTTTGGTTTTAATTCCGGAAATTCGGGAAGTGGGTATGACCGCGCGTTAAACATTGATAATTTTAATAGTGAAATCGACACTATGCAATATATGATGTACGGCCTGGAAAGCGGTATAACCCAGGGAGCGGACGGGCGTTATTACAATGCTGACGGATCGATCAATACCTACTGGACGCTGAATGCCGATAAAGCAGCTTATTGGACTTATTGGAAAGCAAAAAGGCCTGAGATTTTTGATCAGCAGGCAGGAGAAGAAAGCGCGTCTACATCTACGAGCATGAGTTTTGGCAACGCGTGGCTTAGTACGATTAGTACCCGGAATTTGAGTTTTCAAAATACAAACGCGGCGTCTAACCTTAGTAGCAGTTTAACGACTATGCAGGGCATCTTAGGTATTAATCAAATAAATTCCAGTATATTGCTTACCTCTTTTGTCTTAAGCAACGGTAAAATAGTTGTGGGTTTGAGTGACGCGGCGATGGCGGATCCTGAACTTTATAAGCAAGCCATAAATGAATTGATGAACAAATACAACGCGGCCGAGGGTCAAACTGTTGTCTCCTATGATAATGTTGATGATTTTTTAAGAACGAGAAACTCCACTGGGCTTTATATTGGGGCCGACGGGCAATACTCGACAACGAAACCTGATACCAAAGTAGAGATTGATGAGGATAAGGGAATAACAATACAAGCGCAAATTAGCTCTTCAAGCCTGAAACGTCTCCTTGACCCGGCAAATCCTCTTTTTAGCCATATCACCATAAACATGACTGCGACAGTTAATAATCTTGATTTTCTGGCCACTTCTTCGGCTTTTACGATTTCTGGCCAGGTAATTTATGACTTGAACAGGGGATTATTTGTGCTGGCCAGCGGCCTTACTGCTTACCAAGCTAATAACGAATCCGGCATAATCCAATTAGAGGGTACCCATAATGGGACCGAAGTTACTATGGATTTAAAAAATGGACAGCTTATTAATAATCCGGAGATAAAGAACAAAAAAGATGGGAGTACCTACACAACATCTTTAGGTAAAGCTGGTGTATCAGGAAAAGGGATGGAAGATGTTTCAAAATTAAGCAGCGCGGCTTCCCATCAAGTATCTTTAACAATAAGCGCTAACGGAAGCCTAAGCCTTTCAGAGAAATCAGCAGAAAGCCTGAATACTTTGTTAAATACTACTCTGGCATCATCTGTTATTGACCTGCCCGCGGGATTTAATGATGAAACTACAATTTTTCAGATTTTAAATACTGAACAGGGCTCCCAGGTTCAGCTTGTAGATCAAAGAACACAGACTTTTGACGTAACAATGGAAGGAGAAAACTGCACAATAGCCGCTGATTCCAACCGTCCGGTCAGTATTATATACAACTATACCACGGAGAAGGTAAGTATAGTAGGTGAAACCATAAAAACTGGCTCCGCGGGAAAAGAACACACCGGAACATATATGCATACTGCTAAAGGCAATATCCTGCTCTTTAACAATAATCAGATATCTTTTACCAATGAAAAGAACAGCCTGCTTTCAAGCATAGCGTCATTCTTCGGCTTTGGCGGAACAGCTCAGATGGAAATAATAAGCGGCACAGCCTTAGCAGTTACTAATTATGACCTTGAGCAAAGGACAGAATATGGTTTGGCGCAGCAGCAAGATGGAGGAAAGCCAGGAGAAACCAGCGGGTTAAATAATATCTATCTTGGCGGCGCGGGAGATGATCTTCATATTGAAGAAGGAAGCATTTTCCATATCGAAAACAATGAGGTTGTATTCACGGAAAATGACGCGGTTTATAATAATAGTACGCAAAGTATTTCTATAAACGGCAGAGCAGTAGAAGCAGGAAGCAACGGGGCAATAGTCAATGGACAGCTTTATAAGGCCGGAGAAACCTGTGAGAGTAATATAAATGGTATCCAGGGATTGGACAGGGTTGTAGTGTTTAATAAAGAAACGCAAACTCTGAATATAGATTCGCGGTTGAATAATATTGATGTTGCTAAGGCCTATGACGGGTTTATTCAAACGCAAGACGGTATTTTGCATGAGATAGTCATAACCCAGGATAATACGCTTACGACAAACGCGATCACCGATGATAGGCAAGTAGTTATTCAGGGCCAGGACATTGTGATTTCTACGGCTGATAATAAGCAAGGGGTTTTAAATAATGAAATTACTATAAATGTGCGTGATGGCAAGGTTGCTTCTGAGGATACATCCTGGTTTGTAGATGAAAAGGCGGTTACCTTAGGCCAAAGTTTTACATATACAAACATTGACCCCGCTACAGGAGTAAAAACTGAAACAATGTTTACTGTCAAACAGGATGGAAATACTCTAACCCCGATGAGCTCTCTAATCAAAACCGGAACAATAGATAATCCGATTGTATTTAACAAAAACGGCGTAACAGAATCATTGCTTGGAGATGTGACATTAGATGTCACTATTGACGGCAGGATGTTTGTAAATAGTGATTTTAATTATAAAGTAGACGGCGTTGACAAGCAAGGGGCAATATTAACATCAAGAACAACAACCGCTGAATCCAGCTTTGTTATAGAGAATGGAAGCCGGGTATTAAGCGAAGGAAATAAATTAACAATAGTTCAAGGCACAGTTTACGCGGTAGACGATTACAATACATATCAAAAGGGGGAAGTTAATATCCTGAAGGGTGGAAGCGGAACGCCGGGCAAAACCGGCGGGCTTAACAATATCTATGCTTATACAGACCATGAAAAAAATATAATAATTGAAGCCGGCTCTGAATTTACTGTTGTGAATAATCAATTTATGCTGACTGAGAATGACGCGCTTCATACCGACCAAAACTCAACAATCAATGTCATAACCGCTTCCGGAAAAAAGGCTACAATCGGCCCGGACAGCGGAAGGGTGGTTTTAAACGGAGAGCTGTATAAAGCGGGAGACAGGATAAAAACAGATACTAATAATTTAGAACAGGTTATAACCCTTAATGATAAAGGTCAAATAGAAATAAGCAAAGAATTAAACAATAGTGAAATAACCGGTAATTTTACCGGCGCGGATAAAGCGGAGTATTTTATTACTGCTGATGGTAAGGCACACAGAAAAGTTGAGGCGTCTCCATTATCAGGAGGAAAATATGATACAGAATTGGTAACAAATTGCTCGCTCAAAACCTTAGAAACTAAATTATTTGAACTTAATGGGGAAAGTTATACTTTTCAAACAACTTTTGAAATCACGGATAAAATCGATTCAAGTAAAGTAGATTTGTTAGTAAACGGTAATATCGTACCGGAAGGGGCAAAGATTACTTTAAATGTCGGCAATATCGGCCGGGCCGAATTTACGAGTATTTTCGGCACGCAAAATATTCCGATAGGAAATAATTTAGAAGTTAGCTGGTCTTCAAAGAGCTCTTGCTTTGTGTTAAATCAGGATATGGAGATTAGTAATGGCATAACGCTTACGGCTGATTCGACGCATTTAAATATTATCCAGGGGCTTGACGGAAAATTGAATATAGATTTCGCACAGCTTGGATTAAATGTGAATAAAAAAGTAATCGAGCAATCCGGCTCCGCGGGGTTTAACTTAGGCAGTACTAAACTTTTTAGCTCGACCATGAAAGGATCTGCGTCAAAAGATCCAGCCTGCGAAAATGGAATCTCCATTAATTTTACCAATGAGAGCGCTTATTTAAAAGGCGGCTCAGTAATACTCTCTAAATCCGGGCTGGTATTTAAAAAAGGCGATAAACTGGAGCTCACAGGTTTAAATAACGCCCAGGCGGCAAAGTTTAAATTAAACAGCGATATATATAAAGGGCCGTTCCTTCAGGTGGGGCTGGAAAAGGTTATTACAAACGGAAGTTATTATATTGGGGATAATGCTGTAATGACGGCGGATAGTAATAGCATCATACTTTTATCCCTTACAGACCAAAGCGGGAACGCGGTAGACACAAAAATGAATTTAACAAAAATCTCTGTTCCCGCAGCGGACGGTACACAAGCGGTATATTATGCCCCTGATTTTCAGGA
>JAKLQT010000011.1 GCA_022013205.1 Candidatus Omnitrophota bacterium
TTGGCTTTGTTGCAAAATAACAAAGCCGCGCAGATCATTACAGATATATTGCAGATGGCCGCAGATTGCTCGTTGATAATCTCCGATTATCTTTGGTTTTAATCTGTGCCAATCTGTGTAGGGCTGTGTTTTGCAACAGTCCCAAATTATAAAGGAGGGTGGTTATGGATTGGGGAATGAAAAACAGATTGAATAGACTTTTTCAAAAAGACGGACATTGCTTTTTTTTACCTATTGACCATGGATATTTTCAAGGCCCGACGCGTTGTCTTGAAAAACCGCAGGAGACTATAAAACCGCTTCTGTCTTATTGTGATGCCTTGTTTGTTACAAGAGGAGTACTCCGCGCCTGTGTAAATCCGATCACAAATGTGCCTATAATATTGCGCGTTTCAGGCGGAACAAGTATGGTTGGCAAAGACCTGGCAAACGAGGTTCTGACCACTTCCATAGAAGAAATCATTCGCCTTAACGCGTCTGCTGTAGGCATATCAGTTTTTATCGGCAGTGATTATGAAAAACAGACACTTAAAAACTTGTCCGATATTGTTAATATTTGTGAAAATTACGGAATCCCGGTTATGGCGGTAACCGCTGTCGGTAAAGAAATAGAAAAAAGAGAAGCGCGTTATTTGGCCTTATGCTGCCGTATTGCCGCGGAGCTGGGAGCAAAGGTTGTAAAAACTTATTGGTGTGATAGGGATTTTGATAAGGTAGTTAAAGGCTGCCCTGTTCCTGTGGTTATGGCAGGAGGCCCTAAATGCAAATCAGAAAAAGAAGTGTTTGAATTTGTTTATGATGGTATGCAAAACGGCGCGGTGGGAATAAATCTGGGTAGGAATGTCTGGCAAAGCCCTTATCCTGCGGCCGTGGCCAAGGCCTTAAACGCGATTATTCATAAAAAGGCTGATGTAAAAAGAGCGCAGGAAATATTCAGCGAAGAAAAGAATAAGAAAAAAAAATAGCGGTTTAAAATTATGCTTGTTGCTGTATATCATAATAATAACGATGTCCGGTTAGAAGAGCGCCCTGTCCCTGAGATAGGGGACGGAGAGCTGTTAGTAAAAGTAATGGCCAGCGGTATATGCGGCACAGATATAATGCAGTGGTACAGGTTAAAAAAAGGGCCGCGTGTATTGGGTCATGAAATAGCTGGATATGTGGTAAAGTCAAATTCCGAACGATTTGTAAAAGGTGATCGAATTTTTGTTAGTCACCATGTTCCTTGTAATAGCTGCAAATATTGCTTATCAGGAAATCATACTGCCTGCGACGCTTTGCACGCTGGGAATTATGAGCCCGGGGGCTTTAGTGAATTTATCAGAGCTCCGAAAGAAAATGTTGATTGGGGCACATATATTTTACCTGATTATGTGACTTATGAAGAAGGCACAATGATCGAACCGCTGGCTTGTGTTATCAGGGGACAGCGGATAATTGATGTGCAAAAGTATCATACAGTGCTTGTTTTAGGAAGCGGTATCTCAGGGCTCATGAATATACAGCTTGCGAAATTAAAAGGAGCCCGGGTTATTGCTACTGATATTGATGAGTATCGTTTGCGTAAAGCTAAAGAGCTTGGAGCTGATGAGGTGATAAACGCGAATAAAAAAGTGTTGCTAAAAGCGGATAAAATAATCGTGTGCACCGGAGCCTATTCGGCAATCGGGCAGGCATTCGCGAATATTGATAAAAAAGGGATAATCCTTCTTTTCGCGGTACCAAAAGAAGATATAAAAATACCAAATGTCGAAGTATGGAGGAACGAGCTCACGATTACTTCATCATATGGAGCAGCACCGGTTGATCTGGAAGAGTCCCTGAATATGATTAAAAATAAAGAAATTCAAGCCGAAATTCTGATATCACATAAAGTTTCACTTAAAGATATACAGCAGGGTTTTAAAATCGCCTCAGAATCTAAGGAATCTTTGAAAGTTATTGTAAAACCTTAGGCTTTTGCTCTTGATATTAGTTTTTTACTCAAAAAGGAGAAGTGTGTAATGGATAAAAAAGTGTTAAATATACTTACAGAAAAGTGTAGTCAGGAAAATATCAAAAAATTGTCTGATTTAAATAATCCGGAACTAATGAAATTCGTTGCTGAATATACTGAGCTGTGTAATCCGGATTCTGTGTTTGTCAGAACAGATGATGCTAAGGATATTGGATATATCCGCAATAGAGCCATTGAGCTCAAAGAAGAGATGGCCTTGAGTATAAAGGGCCAAACTGTTCATTTTGACGGGATGAAGGATCAGGGGCGTGATGCAAAGAACACAAAATTTTTCATGGTAAAGGGAGTAGAGTTTGGCTCGCACATACACTCTATTGACAGGGAAAAAGGAGCTGCTGAGATAAGAGGTTTATTGAAAAATATTATGCTTGGTAAACAAATGTATGTTTCTTTTTTCTGTCTTGGCCCTGTTAATTCAGATTTTTCTATTTATGCTGTTCAGTTAACTGACTCTGCTTATGTTCTTCATTCGGAAGAAATCTTGTACCGTCCGGGTTATGAGGCAATCAAAAAGGACGGCAGGGAAAAAGGATTTTTTAAATTTGTTCATTCCGCGGGAGAGCTGGAAAATAATGTAAGCAAGAATGTTGACGATAGAAGAGTATTTATTAATATTAATGAAAATATTGTATATAGTACAAATACACAATATGCCGGAAATACTATTGGTTTAAAAAAATTGGCATTAAGATTGGCAATTAATAAAGCAGATAAAGAAGGCTGGCTTGCTGAACATATGTTTGTAATGAAAGTTCACGGGCCAAAAAACAGGAAGACTTATTTTACGGGAGCATATCCGAGTTCATGCGGGAAAACGTCTACCTGTATGGTTGAAGGAGAGAATATAATTGGTGATGATATTGCTTATTTGCGTAAAAGAAACAATAAAATTTTTGCGGTTAATGTGGAACGCGGGATATTTGGGATCATAAAAGATGTTAATCCGGATGATGATTTTAAAATATGGAATGTTTTAAATAATCCGGGAGAAATTATTGTTTCTAATGTTTTAATTAAAGATGGAAAAGCTTATTGGCAGGGTGATGGCAGGCCGGCCCCGAAAGATGGAGATAATTTTTCAGGTAAATGGAATAAGGGGAAAACTGATGATTCAGAAAAACCGATAAATCATGCGCATAATAATGCCCGGTATACAATAAGGCTTAGTGATCTGGATAATTGCGACAAATCTTTGGAAAATCCAGAGGGAGTACCTGTGAGAGGGATAATTTACGGGGGGAGAGATTCTGATACATGGGTTCCTGTTTTTCAAAGCTTTGACTGGGACCACGGGGTAGTTTGTCTAGCCAGCTCGCTTGAATCTGAAACTACTGCCGCGACATTGGGAAGGGAGGGGGTGCGTAAGTTTAATCTTATGGCAAACCTGGAATTTCTTTCTATCCCGATAGGAAAATATATTCAGAACCATCTTGATTTTGCTAAAGGGTTGGACCTGATCCCAATAATTTTTGGAGTTAATTATTTTATTAAGGATAAAAACGGCCGATATTTAAGCGGAATGCATGATAAACGGGTGTGGCTAAAATGGATGGAATTGCGCATACACAATGATGCGGGTGCAATCACTACTCCTATAGGCATGATACCGCGCTATAATGATTTGAAGCGTTTGTTCAAGGAAGTGCTGAAGACAGATTATTCTGAACTCTTATATAATGAGCAGTTCAAAATTCGCATACCGGAAAATCTGCAGAAAATAGAGCGTATTTTTGAACTATATGAAAGCAATGTCATCGACATCCCGGAAATGGTATTTGCTAAGCTGGATGGGCAGCGCAAGCGTCTGGAGGCATTAAAATCTAAAATTGGTGATTATGTAATTCCTGATCAATTGTAATATACAAGAGGAGGGCCCATGGGCACGAATGCAGTAACATCCATTGACTTAGAAGGGGTGAAATTTTTCAAGCGCGGAAAGGTGAGAGAAATTTATGATCTTGATGATAAGCTTTTGATAATATCATCAGACCGGATTTCCTGCTTTGATGTTATTTTGCCCACTCCGATCCCAGGCAAAGGTGAAGTGCTTACAAAGGTTTCTGAATTCTGGTTTAATTTCACTAGTGATATTATACCTAATCATCTGATAACAGCAAGTGTGGAAGAATTCCCTCAAGTATTAGCTAAATACAAAGATGTGCTACAGGGCCGCTCAATGCTTGTAAAAAAAACAGAGCCGATACCGTTGGAATGCGTTGTTCGAGGATATTTGTCAGGTTCAGGATGGAAGGATTACAAGAAAACCGGTTCTATTTGCGGGATTAAGCTGCCGGAAGGCTTGAGGGAATCTGATAAACTGCCTGAGGTAATTTTTACGCCTTCAACCAAAGCAGATATCGGACATGATGAGAATATTTCTCAAGAATACGTAGAAAAGCAGATAGGCAAGGAAACAACGGATAAATTGAAAGAGGTGAGTATTGCTCTTTACAAAAAGGCCCGCGGCTATGCTGAAAAAAATGGTATAATTATAGCGGATACAAAATTTGAATTCGGGAAAATTGGCGATGAAATCATTCTTATTGATGAGGTTTTAACCCCGGATTCTTCCCGTTTTTGGCCGTTGGATCAATATGCTCCGGGTAAAGGACAGCCCAGCTTTGACAAACAATTTGTAAGAGATTATCTTGAAACTCTGGGCTGGGATAAAATACCGCCTGGGCCGGAGCTGCCTGATGAGATTGTAGCTAAAACAAAAGATAAGTATTTGCAGGCGCTTAAAATTTTAACTAAAAGTTAAAATTTTAACTTAGTGAGTTAAAGGAAATTAATGCGTGAAAAAACTTATTGATAGATGCTGGGAGCAAATGCGATGCTCTGAAGAACGTACCTGTACTGCTTATCCTGATAAAGGAGAAATATGCTGGGAAATCGCGGGTACTATGCGTGATAATGAAGCTGAAAAAAGGCTTGAAAAACTGGCAAAAATCGCGCGTCAGCAAGGGCAAGACCTTACTGAGCATGAGATGCTTCTAATGCATCCCTCAAAAGCGGAAAAGCTTTGCAAGTATATTGAACGCTATGGGTCTTGTAAATGCTGTCCTTATTATCAGTACGTAGAAAAGATGAAGAAATCAATGGGAATAAGGAAAAACATTGATGCTTTTTGATTATCTGGTGTTAAGATTTTTCATTTTTATATTAAAATATTTAAGAATACGGCTTAGTTTTTTAACAGGTAATCCAACCACATTATAAAAATCTCCTTCAATCCTCTCAATAAGAGGATCAGATTTTTCCTGCGCAGCGTATGCTCCGGCTTTATCGTGATTTTTCCTGCAAAATATATTTATCTGCCGGGAGGATAATTTTCTGGCGAAAATCGTTGTTTTTTCTATGTCTACTATTCTTAGATGTTCTTTTAGGTAGATAACTGCTATTGCTGTATAAACAAAGTGCTTAGTTCCGCTGAGCGTAGAAAGTATCACTCGCGCATCGCGGATATTTTTCGGCTTTCCGAATATTTTATTATTAAAAACAACTATCGTGTCCGCGGCGATCACGATGGCATTGTCTTGTAATGAGGCTACATTTTCTGCTTTAGACAATGCCAGGCCGATGCAGTAGTGTTCAGCCGAGAGGCAGGTGTTTGGGCCTTCTCTGATATCACTTGGCTGAACACTAATATTTAGGCCTGCTCTTTCTAAGAGCTCTTTGCGGCGGGGAGATGCCGATGCAAGAATGATCTTTTTCATTACATTTTTTCTTTATCAAGATAACTTTGAGCGTTTGCTTTTAGTTTAATAGCTTCAAACCAGTTATTCAAAAATTCCGCTTTTTTTGTGTTGAGCACTTTTATTGAGTATTCTGCTTTTTTCTCCTTGAATTTATCCATATCTAAAGGTTTTATTTCATTTAAGCTTATTAAGCAAAACCCTGATTGAGTTTTTATCGGAGCTGAGATAGCATCTTTATTTAGTTTAAAAGCAGCCTCGGCAAATTCTTTATTAAATTCGAGCGCGGTAATGTATCCTGTACGGGCAATATTATCAGCCTCTTTCACTGTAAATCCTAACTCCTCAGACGCTTTTTTAAAACTAATTTTCTTTTCTTTCATAATGTTAATAAACTCAGAGCGCAATTGATCGCTTTTTTGCCTGGCAAGTTCTTGAGCCTGCGCTTCAATGTAGAGCTTTTTAACCTCAATTTTCGCATCTTCGTAACCGGGTATATAAGGCTCGATTTTCTTAATAGGTTTTAAAATATAAAAAGCAGCAGGAGTTTGTATTACCTGGCTTACTTCGCCTATTTTCAAGGAGAATGCTGCTTTTAGAAATGGAAAATTCAGGCCGATATCCGGAATCTGATCAAACATGGAAAAAGGGCCTGTTTCCTTAGTGACCAAGCCATGCTCCTTAGCCACATCATCAAAACTTACATCTCCATATAGCTTATTCATAATAGTTCTGGAAAGGCCTGAGGCCTGGTTGAGCATCTCTTTTTCCAGCAATTTATCCTTTATTGATTCAGATACCTGCTCAAGGCTTTTATACTCAAGCGGCGATTCTTTTTGAATATTATCTTTCTCTACTTTAAACTCATTTTTATTGTTCTCGTAATATGTTTTTATTTGTTCGTCTGTTATCTGGGCTGTGCCTTTAAATTGCTCAAGTTTCATCTGGATATATTTGACGTTTACCTGTTCCTTCTTTCTGAATTTTTCTTTATTATTTTCATAATAACCTTTAAGATCATCTTCGTTATCACTTGGCACTGCCTCCTGGAATGTTTCAGGCTCTATGAGTATGTAAGAAACAGAGGCTTGTTCAAACTCCTGTCTGTAGGCATTTTCAACCTCCATATCGCTTGCAATAAGATCCTCAGTTAGTTTTTCCATTAACTTATTTATTATGATGGAATGGCGGATTCCGCTTTCAAATTCTGCCGGTGTTTGCTGAAAAACGCGGGTAATAATCATGGCATAGTTCTCCGGAGCCAGTTTAGCGAATTTAAAAACGGGTAGATTTTTTATGAATTCAAGCAATTCTTTATCGCTTACCTTTATTTTTGCTTTTTTTGCCTCATTCAGAATGATCAAGCGTGTCCAGGTTTGCTCGTCAATATTGCTATATTGTTCAGGCTGCTCTCCGTAACGCATCTTGATATCATTTCGGACGGCATTCTTTTCCTGGGTAAAATCTACCCAGGACACTTTCTTATTAAAAATTTTTCCGGCGAATCCGCTTCGGCGGTTTTTTACCGCGCTGCCGATATTCCAAATCACAAAAGCCGGCACGATAAAAATCGCAATGCCCCACATAATTGTTTTAGTGTGTTTTCTTAATTTTTTAAAAAGCATATTTTCCTCCAGAAATTTTAGCGCTCAATGCCGCGCGAAAATCTTTTTCCGCGATAAATAAGTGAGCGCTTTTTTGTGTTTTAAGTGTTCATACAGTATAACTAAAAATTATTCATTTTGCAAATTTTTTGACAAAAACCGCTTTGTGTGGTAGTTTTTAAAATTAGCTATGAATATAAAGGGCTTATAAAA
>JAKLQT010000012.1 GCA_022013205.1 Candidatus Omnitrophota bacterium
AAATCTTACAGCAGAAATGCCTCGTTTCAGTTTATGCGCATTGACAATGCGCATAACATATTGTATACTTTATACAGGAGGTGATACGCATGACACGCCTGAATATTACATTGCCGGATGAGATAGCAAAAGAAATAGCTGATAAACATAATAAAAGCCGCTTCATTGCTGAGGCATTAAAGGAAAAGCTTGATCGGGAAAAGCAAAAACAAATAGAAAACTCCCTATGGGAAGGCTATAACGCGGCATCCAAAGAAGACGCGAAGCTGCAGGCTGACTGGGAAAAAACCGAGACAGAGGGATGGAAATGAAAAAATTTCCTGAAAGAGGCGAAATTTATCTTGTATGCCTGGACCCAACGGTGGGCTTTGAAATCAATAAAACCCGTCCCGCGTTAATAATTTCCAACAATATAAATAATCAAGTGGCGCAAACAGTAACTGTTATCCCTGTCACTTCCAGCACAGAAAAGGTTTACCCTTTTGAAACGCTTTTATCCTCCGGAGAATCAGGTCTCTCAAAAAGTTCTAAAGCAAAATGCAACCAGATAAGAACCATTGATAAAAAACGGCTGATAAAATCTCTAGGAAAGGTTTCGATAGAAGAATTAAAAGGAATCGAAGGCTCTTTGCTTATACATTTAGGGATGTATCTTGAAAATAAATAAAAAAAACAAATAATCACACAAAGACACCAAGACACAGATTGAAGATAAATGAATTATTGAAATTGAACAATTTATGCTTTAGTTTTTCTCTACGAATTCTAGAACTATTCTTTTCTATTTCCTTCGTAGCGTTCTTTGTGGCTTTGTGCCTTTGTGTGATTATTTATTAGATTAATTTGTTGTTGATTTTGTATTGTTTTTGTTTCGGACAGGAGTATTGTCTCGGGATGGGGCAAGCCCATCCCCTACATATTTATTATTGATTTCTCCGAATATATTTTTTCTATCCCTTGAACAAATGGTTACTTTTTCCTTTTTACTTTTAATTTTATACTTGCTTACAGCCCGTATCTTTTAATCTTATAATCGAGATTTCTTCGGGTCATCTTCAGGATTTTAGCGACAAGATTTTTATTACCCCCGACCTCTTTCATTGTTTTTTCGATCAATTCTTTTTCAAACTGCTCAACCTTCCCCTTAAGTGATTCCGCGTCAACACTTTCAGATTCACCTGCCTGTGCCATTCTATTTATTCTTTCGGGCAAGTCATCCGCAGTAATCTTATCATGTTCAGATAAAGTCACCGCGCTTTCTATCGCGTTTTCCAGTTCACGAACATTGCCCGGCCAATTATATTCTAAGAACAAGCCCATACATTCTTCAGAAACTGTTTTTACGGGCCTGCCGGGCATCTGGTATTTACGCAGAAAGTGGTTCACCAGCAGCTCTATATCTTCCTTTCTTACCGAAAGGCGGGGCAAAAACAGGCTGATCACGCTTATACGATAAAAAAGATCCTTTCTAAAGTTTTCCCGCCTAACCTCTTCTTCAAGATTTCTGTTGGTAGCCGCGATGATTCTAACATCAACCTTAATGGTCCTGGTCGCTCCAACCGGCCGGATTTCACGCTCCTGCAAGGCTCTCAAAAGCTTAGCCTGCATTGCCTGCGATGTCTCACCTATTTCATCTAAAAACAAAGTCCCGCCGCTGGCAACCTCAAACAATCCCTGTTTAGTTGAAATAGCCCCGGTAAAAGACCCCTTAACATGGCCGAACAACTCGCTCTCAAGAAGATCTTCGGGCAAGGCACCGCAGTCAATCGAGACAAACGGCTTATTGGCTTTTAAACTGTTGAAATGAACTGCCTTGGCAATCAGCTCTTTTCCGGTTCCGCTTTCTCCGTTTATCAGGACAGTTGTATTAGTTTTGGCAACTTTATCTATTAGATCAAATATTTTCCGCATTGTAGCGCTTTTGCCGATAATATTAGCGAAACGGTACCGCTCCTTCAGCTTTTTCTGTACACTTACATCATCAGTAAAAATTCTTTTTTGCGAAAATGCTTTTTTGATCACAAGCTTAATATCATCAAGTTTAAAAGGTTTGATTAGATAATCATATGCCCCGTACCTGAGTGCCTTTATCGCGGTCTCAACAGAAGCATATGCTGTTATCATCAAAACAATAATTTCCGGATTATGATTTTTAGCCTGCCTGAGAAGCTCAATGCCGCTCATTGGCGCCATTCTAATATCAGTAATAATCATATCAAATGGCTCAGCTTTGAAAATTTTAAGAGCATCGACACCGGAAACAGCACAGCGCACAGAATAGCCTTCTTTTTCCAATACTACGCTTAACCACTCCAATAAGTCTTTTTCATCATCAACTAAAAGTATCTTTCCCCGCATTATTTTCACCTATCTTTTTTTCGCATTGCCAGAAATATCTTCTATATTTTCAAGAGTTTTTAATAAACTTTATGCCCCCCACATAACCAAATACAATATTCACCACAGAGAGCACAGAGTTCCACAGAGAAAACATCTAAACACAACTAAATAATTATCAGTCCTTTTATTAACTATATGCTGTAAATGGCATTATCTGCCATCTCATTTTAAAATTCAGGGCAGCAGAAAAACTTGTTTTTCTGATTGGCAATGAATTGGTAAAATGAGCTTTCGACCTTGTCGAAACAGCATATAGTTAATTATGCTTTATTTTCTTATATCTGTCACTATTCCGCCCAAAATGCACCCCACGGGTTTAATTCCCTTGCCGCCTCACTCCCACAACCTTGCGGCTTGAAGCTAGATCATATCTGTGACTAT
>JAKLQT010000050.1 GCA_022013205.1 Candidatus Omnitrophota bacterium
AAAATTCATTTTTCTTATTAGCCTGTGACTTGAATAAAAACTTAGCCGCAGAGCGGCCTGAGCATACACTATCTACTTGCAATTATATAATGAGTCTCCCCTTTAAATCCTGTAAATCTGCGTCATCCGCGTCCCATTTACTCCTTCTCCGTCTATCGTTTTTCGTCCTTCGTCCCTCGCGTCCCTCGGTAAGCTTGCAGCTATGAGCTAATCCGCGTCCCATTTACTCCTTGCTTCAAACTAAAAACTCCCAACTCCAAGCTCAAAACTCCAAACCCCCGCCTCCCAACAGCCACTTATAAATAGGCTTAACCGTTACAACCTTTCCTTCCAACGCAATCTCTTCCTCGGTATCCTCAGTTAAAATAAGCGCGGTTTTTAATTTAAGTTCATCCATAGCTTTTATCAGCGCGTTGAGCTCTCTCTGTCTTATTTTTTCGTTATCCAAGTTATCCGCGACCTGAATAAGCTTCAGGTCATTTTTGCCGGACTTAATCAGGAAATCAACTTCCAAATTATTTGTAGTCTTATAATAATAAATCTCCGGAAACTTGCGCCGGAGCTCAAGGAATACCAGATTTTCTAAAAACTTTCCCTTATTTTTGGAAAATTGGAACGCGACCGCTTCCGCCAAACCATTGTCAATACAATATATCTTCTTAACAGACACAAACTGCTGTTTGAGAGAATAAGAAAACCTGCTGATGAGGAATATCAAGTAGCTGTTTTCCATGAAATCCGCGTAGCTCTTGATGGTATTCATACTGCCTAAACCAAGAATTTTTTTGAGATTATTATAAGAGAATGTTCCGCCGATATTACTCAAAAGATACAGCCCAAGCTCCCGCAATGGCTTAACCTGCTTGATACCGTGTCTTGCCACGATGTCCCGGTAGAGAATGTCCTCATATACCCGCTTCAAAATGGTTGCATCTTGATACTTTAAATATTCGGGCATCCCTCCATGGTTGAGATATTCAGCGAAATGCTTCTTGATCGCGGCTCTTTCCGCGGTTAACGACAAGCTATTCTCAGATAAGTGGAACCCCTTGAAAAAGAGAAATTCCATAAAAGAGAACGGGAATAATTCAACGGTGACGTTTCTGCCGGTCAGTTTTGTGCCAAGCTCCCTGCTAAGCAATGAGGCATTTGAGCCGGTGATAAAAAATTTGCATCCCTTCCCTTGCATCCGGCGCACAAATACTTCCCATTTGGGGACGTTCTGAACCTCATCGAAAAAGAAAACCTTTTTATCCCCATATAACTCCAGAAACACTTCATAAAGATGATTAAAATCCTCAACATTGAAATCCACAAGGCGCTCATCTTCAAAATTGAGGTAATAAACTCCGTTAGAAGAAGCCTTCGGCTTAGCCGCTGGTTCTCTAACGGGGTTATAAAGACCGCTGATAACCTGATTAAGCAGCGTCGATTTACCGCAGCGGCGCACCCCGGAGACAACTACCGCATGGGGTAAAGAAGCGTGCCGAGAGACAACGCTCAACGCGTCCCTGGGGATACCGGTATCGATATCCAGACGGTCTTTCTCCTGCTCAAGAACGATTTCTTTTAATAATGACTTATGCACCCAGCCTCCTTATGCTCTCACTGCTAATGAAATAATAGCACATATAGCTCTCATTGTCAATAGGAACTATAGGGGGTCATAAAAGTATAAAAGTTTACTATGCCTATCCTATTCTTTTTGACTATTTCCCTTCCCTTTTCCTTGCAAATTTAATCGCTCTCCCAATTATTCCCAAATTCCTTATTACCGCTTCCCGATAATCTCTACCCCATCAAATAATTACAAAAAATATTAGAACACATTTTGGACGCAGATTTTCGCTGATGCCCGCAGATAAGAAAACTTTTCCTATTTAACCACAGATTCACCCCGTTAGATAGAACAAAATTATTATCTAACGGGGTTAACACCGGCGCTTGGATAAGCGCGCACTGTTCTTAAATCTCAGCCGACAGGCCTCACCATTTGGGGAATTACGTCCCTTCTTCTTTCGGAAGTATCTCTTTTGTGGCTTTGAGAAATCTCTTTGCGCTTTCGATAACCGCTTGAGATACTTCCTGAGAAAACTTTCGCCGGTAATCAGCGTCTTCTCGAAGAATCATAGAATTACGGAATATCCTCTTTTTCTCCAGACAATCTTCAAGGGATATCATCATTAATCTCTCTTTCCCAAAGGACTTTCCCTTTTTCTACTTGCTCAAGGAATACCCTTTCTTCCGTACCTTTTTTTAAAAGCTCTTCCGGCGCGTTAATAATCGGCTGTACCTTGCGATTATAGAGCCTGGCAGAGTAAGAAATTTTATTGACCACAGATAGTACCTTTTCTTTTTCAGAACTAACAATAAATAGATCAATATCGCTATCCTTATTATCGCTTCCCTCCGCCCAACTGCCAAAGAGGACTATTTTATGGCTTAACCCTTTTAACTTTTCTACCAGAGGCTCAATTAAAAGCAGATTAGCAAGAACCTTAAACTCTTTAAGATAAGGATTCGTCTTATCAACAGAATAGAAATACATCCGGCCATTTTGCTTTCGGTTAATCACACCAGCCCGATACAGACGCACTAAGGCGTGGTGCGTTGAACTCGGGCTTAAGCTTGCCTTTCGAGCAATCTCTCTCTCATAAAAAGACGCCCCCGGATGGAGAACGAAGAAGCTTAAAATTTTCTGATGATTAGTAGAAATAAGACATGGATTTATCATTGCTCAATAAATTAAACTCATGCTCCTTTCATGGAGCAATATAGCAAAATTAGAAGTGTCTGTCAATACAATTCCAGAAAGAGCTATTTCCGCTGTAAGCATTTTTCGCAGATTTTTGCTAAAAAACCATTTATTCCTCTCGCAAAGTTCACCAAGCACACAGAGAAATCAAATTTTTCCATTCATTCCTTGTAGGATTAGTTATAATGATGTGCTATTTAATTGGTCTTTAATTTTGGGAAGGAGAAAAAAGAAAATACCTATAATTGAACTTTTGCAGAATATTTAAGAAGGTTCCTGGGTTCCCATAACTGTGGTCTGTCCTTGAAATTGAGATATGTTGGCACTTTCTGGTTTACTAGATAATTGCTCAAAGATCAATTGACAAATTTTATCTTTTTGTGGATATAACTTAATTTTAGCAAAACCATGATTTATAATTTCTAAGGTAATTGTTCCCATGAAACCTGCATGTATAGTTGGAGCAGAAAGGTGTACCACAAGACCTAACCGCGCCACTGAACTTCGCCCTTCTACTCTCGCAGCAATCTTAGATTCTAGAGGAAGGGTTATTTTTTCATAAGTTTTTGCGAGCATAAAGACTCCGGGTTTAATTATAATAGCACCATCACGTTCTTGAGGAACATCTACCAAGTACGCTTGAGCAAATTCTTTAAAATCATAATCGGAATAAACCACCTCTATATTAATGCCTTTCTGTTTTACCAACTTTGGGTTATACTCTTTAAATTCATTACCTAATCTCAAATCAAGAGCTGATGAATAAATTTGACCTTCAACTGGCGCAGGTTCAACAATAATTTCTTTGTTTTGTAACGCTTTTTTAATATCAACGTTACTTAAAATCATGCGGGAACCCTCTCTCTTCGTACAATACCCAAAGAAACAATAATCTTTCTACCCACTGTTGACTCTTCTATAGGAAGTTCGATAGTCGCAGTCCCAGATTCTTTATCAAAAGAAATCAAATAGGCGCATATTCTTCCCTTCACATAAAATTCTTTGGTAGGCTCTTTTTCTAATTCAAACACCATTTCTCTATCAACAGCTCCAGTCCATAATTTATCATCAAACATTTTGATTTTAACAAAATATTCAGACATAAAAGTCCCCACTGAAACTTCACAAGCAACGGAAATCCCTGTTTCCATATCTCCTCCTTTTGATATTAATTAAAACTAACTTTAGGAACCTCACATCTTAATTTTAGATGATGTTATCTTCACATACACACACAAAAATGTCAATAAAAAATCTTCCAACAATAAAAGTTAAGAGGAGTGAGGGACGTTGTTTAAAGTATTAAAATTACCCCTTATTTTACTTATTCTCTCATCGACGAATGCAGCGGTTATTTTTAACCTTAATTTGACTAACCCGGAAACACCCGTAATACCACACTCATGCCGCCAGACTTCTTGCCTAACTCCCAGAAGTAATTTAGGACGCAGATTTTCGCTGATGTACGCAGATACGAAGAAATTTCCTATATTTAAATCCTGTAACCCCCGTTAGGAATAGGAATTAACGTTGTTTAATTCATTGATATTCATATCAATACAGAAACCCAAATAAATACAAGGGAATGATTCTCTTGGATGATACTAAAATATCATCCTTTACAAGAAATGAGTTCTCAATATCATTAATTATCTGCTCTTTATTCTTTCCTTTTCCCCCTATCTCAAAATTAATTTTATTACAGGCAAAATCCCCTATTTCTTTACTATAAAACACATTCTCCCCACAATTAATAATTGAATTTACAAAAAATAATTCCCTTAATGTTCCGACATTAGCCTCATGCCCGATGCCATAGCTTATCGCGAAGTAAAGTGAAGTATTTTCAATGAATATCTTTTCAGGCTTTCTTATCAATGATGAACCCTTTTTATCCGCGAAAATCAGAGAAACAAGGCCTGTTTCCTTTAAAATCTTTATATAATGCGACATCGTTTTATCATCAATCGCTAAATTCTTCGCAAGACTGTGAATGTTCACTTTACCGGGAGGAATTGTCGCAAGAAAATATAATATCTTTTTGAAATAAATTAAATTTTCTGTTTTTAAATTATAAAAATTTGAAATATCCTCAAAAATAGTTTTATTGATAATGTTCATCAATTTCTGAAAATAAAACTCTTTGCCTTCAAAGATAAAGGGATAATACCCATATTTTAAATAATTTTTGAACAATCCTTTTATTTTATCAACTTGCGACAGTTCAAATGAAATCTCTACGTGGTTTCTAATTAATTCTTTGAAGGTATATGCTGGAAAATTTTTACCTGTCTGAAAATTCAAATACTCTCTGAACGACAACCCTTTTAAATTATGCACTATCCCCCGTCTGGATAAATCATACGTCCCTTTCAATAAATCTATACTGGAACTTCCTGAGAAAATAATCTTAATATCCGGGAATGAATCATAAATATTCTTTAATTCCTGACCCCAATTTTTATATTTATGTACTTCGTCCAGAAAAAATATTTTTATCCCTTCGGTTTGATATATTTCCTGAACAAATTCAAATAGGGTTATTTCAGAGAAATATATATGATCCATAGATACATAAAAAGCATCATTAATATTCTTAACCTTATTTTTTATGTACTGGAGCATTAAAGTAGTTTTACCCGTACCGCGAGGCCCAACAATCCCAATTAATCTGTTAGACAAATTGAATATGCTATATAGATAGCGGTACGTATCAATATTTAATTGCTTAATTAATCTAAAATATGTCAATTTTAAAGCTTCAATCACACTATGACTCCCCACCTATTTTGCAAGCCTCCTGCTTTGTTCAAACGCTTTCGCTTTCACCAACACAGCCATAATCATTTGCAAAGCTCACCAGATTACAATCCAAATTATTAACCACTTATTCAGACTCTACTCCAAATTTATAATATTGTCAAGCTTTTCCTGCCTTTCACGTTGTTTAAAGTTTTAAAGTTACCCCTTATTTTGCCTATCCGCTCATAATCGACGGATGCAGCGGTTATTTTTAAACCCGACAACACCTTGACTACCTCTTTTGGACGCTGATTTTCGCTGATGTACGCGGATAAGAAAACTTTTCCTATGTAACCACAGATTCACCCTGTTAGATAGAACAAAATTATTATCTAACGGGGTTAACACCGGCGCTTGTATAAGCGCGCACAGTTTTAAACCACGACTTCACCCTGACTGCCTCTTTTGGACGCAGATTTTCGCTGATGTACGCAGATAACACTCCTGTCTGCTCTCAATATGTCCGATTAAAACATCATCTCCTGAAAATGCCATGCTCAGCAGCGGCTTTGCCGCTGGTTTTCGTTCAATCACAGCTC
>JAKLQT010000051.1 GCA_022013205.1 Candidatus Omnitrophota bacterium
AGATAATTATCCTTATATTCACACGCACAAAAAAACTTTGCCCTATATAAAAAATCACGGTAAAACTCAAACAGATTGGAATACGACAAGTTTTTCAACCGTAAGCTATCCATGAAAGCTTTTATCTTTGATGTTTTTATGCTTGGAATCCAATTCGTAATATATTCTTCATCAACCACGCTTTTTGATATATCAGCCTTATTTATCCTTTTAGCTGCCAAAGAAAAAGCAATTTGCCCATCTTGTTCTAAAATTAAGACCACTGGATACGGTATACATTTTTGAATAATTCCCGCGACTGTGTCTTTTTTGTTCCCGTCCCTTATGATAACTCCAATGATTTGAATCTCTTCATACTCATATGCTTCATTTTTAAATATTGGGATGTTTATTGTTTCCGGTTTTAACACATAATGCCAGCGAATATCATTTATTTCGTTTTTAACAATCTCTATCTGATTGCGAGAAAGGCCCGCTTTTTCATAAATAGCTTTCTTAAAAATCTTTTTGTCAACTTTCCCTTCTTTAGGAAATTTAATTATCTCAAGCGCTTCTTGTATCGTCATGCCAGTTCCTTATATTAGCTTTTAACAATTAAAAATGAAATTAGCTCAAAATCATCTTTACCTTGATAAGAATTATTCAAAAGGGTTGTCCCTCCTTTTGTAAAAAGACTTTCAATCCCTTTTTCTTCCTTCTTGCCAATAATGTTCGTAATCGCGTGTTCTAACAACGCGGAAAACCCATGCATTTTTCTTCCATCATCAGTTTCCTTATTAAATTCTTCAACTAACTCTGATAAAACTTCTGATTCTCCCAAACAAAGCTTCTTATATAAATCCAGTATCTTCTTTGTTGCTAAAAAGGAATATAGAATTGTCCCGTCTTCCTTAACATAAACCAAATAGAATGGATAGAACGCGTTATGTTCATCCGGTACGTTACCTCTGGTAATATGGCGCAAGCAAAATATTACACCGCTAGGCATCTCATCCGCGTTATTACTTTTAGTTATCGCGTACATTCCACAAGCAGCTTTTTCAAGCACAGCTTTATTATTTCGCATATATTCTATTAAATCCATGCGAAAATCATTAAACGTAAGATCTGTTATAGATACTCCCCCTGACATATCTTCCAAGTCAACTACCTTGTCTTGAAGCTGTTTGAGCTGATTACGGCGATACTCAAGATCATTCATCTTCTGCTTTTCTACATCAATAATATTTTCTTCTCCTGTAGCAGAAACATCCAAAAGAACCATACGCCCGGTAACTCTAGCTTCTAAATTGATATATTCATCTAATTCTAAATTGGGCCAGAAATTAACCAGCTGTACTGACTTATTACATGAACCAATACGGTCAATTCGTCCAAAACGCTGAATAATGCGAACAGGATTCCAATGAATATCATAATTCACAACAAAGTCGCAATCTTGAAGGTTTTGCCCTTCGGAAATACAATCTGTTCCGATTAGAATATCAATTGAAAGCCCATCATCAGGATATATAGTATTTTTTTCTTTTGATCTTGGAGAAAAATAGGTAAGAATTGCTCCTAAATCCTTTTGCTTTATCGGCAATGTAGTCTTATTGCTCCCTGATCCGGTTACCAAAGCGCTGTAGAGCTTAAACTTTTTATTTGCCCAATCAGCCAAATTATCATAAAGATATTGTGCCGTATCTGCAAAAGCGGAAAAGATAAGAACTTTTTTATTCCCATCATTGATCGGATTGTTAATTTTTTCAATAATAAGATTTTTCAGCTCTTCCAGCTTAGCATCACGCTTAGCTGTGATATATTGCGCCTCTTGCGATAGCTGTTCAAGTAAGTTTTTATCATGTTTTAAATCCTGCTTCCAGCGAACAACGTCAATATCCTGCAACAATACTTTTACTTTGTTCCCAATTAATTTATCTTCAAGCTCTTCATCTTCGATATTAATATCACGGATATCAAGCGCCTCATCAATAAAAGAATCTCCTTTTTCTATTTTTTCTAAAAGAACATCTATTTGGGCAAGAATATTCTTTACCGTAATTCCAAAAGAAAATATCGAGCTTTCCATGCGCTTAAACATATTCACACGCATTAAATGAATTAATTGTTTTTCACGATCAATTTGCCTAAAACAAGAGCGCCCCTCCTGAACATACATATCATAGCGCTCACTATACTCTTCCTGTTTATCCATTCTCACATATTCTAAAGGCGAATACGCACCGAGAGTTAATCTCCGTATTGTTTTATTTACCTCTTCCAATGTTGGAAATTCATCTTTTAAATCAATATCCGCTTTAATATTGCGCGGCTTGAGACGCGCAGGGAATTCGCCGACTTCTTCGATATTATAATATTTTTCGATATGCTTTCTTGATCGGGCGATTGTTATTGTATCTAGCAATTTAAAATAGTCAAAATTAACCATTTCAAGAAAACGATTTAGCGTTCTCTCCTTATTCGGAAGCTCACACCAGCGGTTAAAAATTGTTTGCGCTCTTTTCAACGTCTGTTCTATGCTGCTTATTCCAGTCTCACTTAAGGCAGTATCATTGCCTTCTGTAATAAAAAAAACCTGGTTTTTTAGATCCATCATTCGGTTATTTACTGGAGTAGCTGAGAGCATAAGAACTTTAGTTTTAACGCCTTGTTTAATTATTTGATTCATTAAACGACTATAACGTGTTTCTCTATCCTTCCTTGGATCGTTATTTCTGAAGTTATGAGATTCATCAATAACAATAAGATCGTAATTGCTCCAGTTTAATGTCTCAAGATTGATCTCCCCCGAAATCCCTGTATAGCGGCTCAAATCCGTATGATTTAGAACGTCATAGCCAAAACGGTCATCTACTAAAATATTGCGTTTATCATTTATAGTATAAATCGTCCAATTCTCTCTTAGCTTCTTGGGACACAAGACAAGCACTCGATGATTCCTTAATTCGTAATATTTAATAACTGCCAAAGCTTCAAAAGTCTTACCCAAGCCAACACTATCTGCAATAATGCATCCATTATGCCTTTCTAACTTATCGATTGCCCCAAGCACTCCATCTTTCTGAAACTTATACAGCTTATTCCAAATAAGCGTATTCTTAAAACCAGTACGCAATTTAATAATACCTTCTTCATCAAGGTTTTCCAGGTAATCTTTGAAGATATTATACAATGTTACAAAGTACATAAACTCTGGAGGATTTTCTTTGTAGAGACTAAGAATTCGAGACAAAACTTCATCTTTCACGTCTTCCACAAGTTCTGTGTTATCCCATATCTCATTAAAAAAAGACAGCAATCCCTTTGTTGTCTCTTGATTATGTGTAAGAGTATTAACATTCATCTTTTTTGATGGCGTAAAACCTAAGCCTTCTGCTGTAAAATCTGAATTTCCTTGAATTGCAAATTGTTCTCCTCCCCCATTTTCACCATGGTAGATTTTTACTGATGCGACACTTGAATCTACAAGTGAACGCATTTCTGATTTTTCTTTGACCCAAGCCGCACACTCTCGCGCAATGTTTGATTGATTCAAATCATTTTTAAGCCTCAACTCGAATTCACTTCCAGACAAGCTTTTTTCACGCTCCGAACGCCCAATATAATATTCCCTTGATTCTGAAGGCTTATTTTTTATAAAGGTAGGTTCTATAAAAAGAAATCGAAGATGATCGCATGTTTTAAGTGTATCTTTTAGTTCTTGAAAGGCATATATAGTAAAACATGACGATATAAATGATAGCTTTGAACCTGATGCTATCAAATTTTTTAAAGCATCTCCAACTTTTCCTTTTTTTCTGTTATCTAATATTTGATCCACGCAATACCCTTTTTAATATTCTTTACTGTTTATTTTTTAAGTTTTCTTCCAGCTAACTCATCCAAGGTAATATTAAAAACATCTGCAAGCTTTGTTAAAGTTTTTAAAGTAGGATGCAATGCTTTCCCTTGTTCAATTTTTGTGATTGCATTGAAAGATAAGCCCGCTTCCTGAGCGAGCTTTTGCTGAGACCAGCCTTTTTTATTTCGCAATGCTTTAACTTTTTTAGCTAACATTATTCTTGACTCCTTGCTACTTTTGTAGTAGCCTTATTGTAGTATCTTAATTATACTATTGAATAAAAATATTCTAACATAGAAGCGTTCTTTTTCAAGTTATAAAATTAATGCCCTAACCCGGGTTCTCCCCGCACCAGAGCATAGCTCGATACGGGGTAAACTCCAAGTAGAATTTGCGCCTTTCTGGCGTCATTGGCGTCTTTTTAAGCTACCTCAATTTCTTCCCCTTCTTCTTCAAAAACTCCGCCCCCTTTTTCGTAAGTCGGTATCTTTGCAAACGGCTGCTGGGTTTATCCGGCTTAGTCATTTCAATTAATTTTTTAGTCAATGCCGGATGCAAATAATTAGCTCTAAATGTCGGGCGATGTTTAATATTTAAACTCTCGCGTAACTGAGAAGAAGACCTTTCCCCTGATAATAAACCATTCAAAAGCCTGATGACTGGGTCGCTTGACTGGGTCGACGACTGGGTCGGCAACTGAGCCCCACTTGGTCCCGACTCCAGCTGTTTTTTTGCCTGCTTTCGCCATATTGTTAAAACAAAAAAACCGCTATCCATCTTAAATTCAGGACTGCGTATACCAACCCTGCGGCACCGGGCAATCATATCGACTGTTCCACTGCCGGCCTTCTCGATATATTTGGTCAAAAATAAAGGTTCGGCAATTAGCGGGTTATTCGGTTGACTGGCATGCGGTAAAAGTAATTTTTCTAAAGTTAACGGCGGATGAACCGTCCCGGGATTCCAAATTTCCAAACGGTCAGGAAAAAGCTGGACCTCAACACTCGCGTTACTGGTATAATCACGATGAGCGATAGCAAACAATACCCTCCGCGACCACTTCCTCGGGGATATCATACTCCACAGGCGCCTGTGGCCCTTCTGCGCGGGTACCTACAAAACGATTCAATTTTGACAGGACAAAATCAACAGCCTGATCAACCAAATCAAAAAGAGTTCCCTTGTAAATTTGGTATGATGGGATAGGCTTGCGCTTTTCCAGAGTATGAAAATGCATGCATTTGACTTCCGAAGAAATAAGAAACCGCTGCGGTTTACTCCCAAATAATAGAATCGCCGCATTATTGGGCTTCCCCTGATCAAGTAAATCTAAATGGGTTAAAACATCAGTAACCGATGTCTTTTCCGCTAAAGCATAATGGCGGCTGTTTCGCGCGCGGGAAACAAACCAGCGAGTCTTATCTTTGGAAATATCAGACAATTTGGCTTTCTGACATGCTGTCGCATCAAATGGCCCCACCGCAATTTTACCAGTTTCAAGAAGATGATTTACTAAACTAGCGTAAACTGCCGTTTGCAGTTCCAGATATGTATTAAAACGGCGGCGGATTAATTGCTCACCCGCTAATTTTATTAAACCAAGCATTTTAGTGTGCCGATTTGAATCCTTTGCTCCTTTAATGAATATTAAGCGTTGTTTTCCAAGCTTAGATGCCAATTGGAACTCTTTATGTGTCGGAGACATCCCTTTTCTATCCTCAACTCCATATTCATCCCCAAATAATCCGATATAAATATTGCTCGACTTTACCGCATCTAGATAAACTTCATCTGTATGCCGATCGCTTGCCGGTAAATCTTCAAAGATAAAAACCTCGAAAAATCTTCTTAGCAAAGCATCACCGGTAATATAATTTTTTAATGCTTTGCGTTCATCCTTAAATTCTTTTTGAACACTGCTGATAAATATTTTAAATCTCATACCCGATTCCTTTAAGATTTTTCTTTATCTGCATCTAATATATATTTCAAAAAATAAGCCCAAGCACTACATGCTTATATTCAGCCGCATCCATATTATTGCGAAGTTTATCAGCCGTTGCCCATAAAGTCTTTTCTAAATCAATTACCATCTTTTTCCCCTTATTTCCTCCCAGCTAACTCATCCAACGTAATATTAAAAACATCTGATAGTTTAATAAGTGTTTTCAAAGTAGGGTGCAATGCTTTCCCTTGTTCAATTTTTGTGATTGCATTAAAAGATAAGCCCGCTTCCTGAGCGAGCTTTTGCTGAGACCAGCCTTTTTTCTTGCGAAGTGCTTTAACTTTTTTAGCTAACATTATTCTTGACTCCTTACTACTTTTGTAGTAGTCTTGTTGTAGTATCTTAATTATACTATTTAATAACCATATTCTAACATAGCAATGCTCATTTTCAAGGTATAAATTTGATAACCCTAACTCAGGTTCTCCCCGCACCAGAGCATAGCTCGATACGGGGTAAACTCCAAGTAGAATTTACGCCCTGCGGGCGCGGCGGCGGCTTTTAAATAAGCATATAACTTACGGGAAGTAAGTTATAAATGCGAATTTATCCCGAAGCCTAAGAGGAAATTTCTAAAAAATTTTTTTCTTGTTTAGGCAAGGGGTTTTACATTTATTCGACGGGGTAATTTTAGAGCTTGGCCCCCAGCTGATTTGCCAGAGGCAAATCAAGCGCTGAGGACAGGCTTCAGGGCGAGGACTTTATCCCTTGACATCTCTTTATGTCAAGGGTACAGACTCATCGTAGTAAAGCATTACTCTCAGGCTATCGGCCTAGATAGCCGTGCAGTGAAGCCGAAGGCGTGCGAAGCCTGCCCTGTGGGTGCAAGCTGAGGCAAACGGTGAATTCAATCCCCAAGTAGCCCCGCACGGGAGCGGCAGCGACTGGAGCGGGGCGGGGCAATGTTATAAAAGGTTCGAAGTTCATCCAGGATGCACCGCCAGAAAATAAAATCCCCGGGTTTTCCTCGGGGATTTTTATTTTCTGGCGGAGAGTGAAGGATTCGAACCTTCGGTACTCTTGCGAGTACAACGGTTTTCGAGACCGCCGCATTCGACCACTCTGCCAACTCTCCTAAATGAATCAGTAACTTATGGAACAAAGTGAACATAAGTTACTGGATGAATTTATCCCGCAGCTTGCCGAGGAAAATATCAAAGAGATTTTCCCGGCGTTTAAGTAAGGGGGTTTCCTTTTAAAATTTTGCGAGGACTTCGAACCTGCTTTAAAGGTGAGAAGTCTTTTTTAATATATTGCAATCTCTACCGTAGGGTGAGATATCTTTTACTTAAGACTGGTTATTACATTTGATCACTTTCGATTCAATCAACGCAATTTTTTTCTTACGACTAAACTTTTTAATCTCTGTTTCTCTTTGTCGTGCAGCGCTGTAATGTTCACACAACTCTTGATATTGCAAAATTATAGGTTTTCGAAACCGTGTATAGCGACATTTAGCAGTTGTATTGTGTTCTTTTATGCGCTTATATACATCCTTCGCAATGCCTACATACAAACTGTTGTCACGGCATTTAGCTATATATACAAACCATGGGATATTGTATATCTCTTTGTCCATTTTAAAGCATTTATCGCAAGATTTCTCGCTTTGCTCGAAATGATTTGTGCTCACGCCCAAATCACCACTCTGCCAACTATCCAAAATTTCGCTTTTTAAATTTTGGATATCGAACCCCGTTTTGGCGGGGTGAGATATCTTTTTATGTCCCTCATTTTTATTCGGGATGATTTGCTCTACTACGCAAATCAGGACTTCGAACCTGCTTTAAAGGTGAGAAGCCTTTTTTAATATATTGCAATCTCTGCCGTAGGGTGAGATATCTTATGTTTTGTGTTTGAAATGTTTTCTCAATCAACGCGAACTTTTTTTTACGGCTAAACTTTTTTATTTCTACTTCGCGCTTTCTCGCCAAAGAATAATTCGATATAGATTATTATTTTATCCCCCTAATTTTTTCGCCCTTTCAATCATAAACCGCGTATTTTCACCGGCATTTAGCACCTCTATCCTCTTTTGGGGATGTTTTGAGTGCCAAACGCGGAATATCTCATCCGCAAATCCCTGTCCAATGGTATCAATATCCTTAAAATCAAGAATCAGTGTTTTAAACTTATCAATTCCGCTTAAAATTCTCCTTGCTTGAGAACGGGACACATAATTAACTTTATCTTTAAAGAGTTTTACCTTTACCTTTGTTTTGCTAAACTCAAATGAATCATCCGTATATTCTCTAAATAAATCCGATAGTTGTTTTTTTGAATCAATTTCGATACAAAAATAGACTTTCGTACCGGCTGTTTCTTTTGTATCTTTCAAAAAAATATCGCTCAGGAAACCGTCAAACATAAGTTTTTTAGTAGAGCTCTTTATCGTAAGCATATCAGCGGCTTTAGAGGTAAAAAAAATACCTTCCCCGCTGTGAGTTTCCGGCATTGTTGACTGCTTGCCTTTCAGCAACTCCTGAACAGCCTCCAGAGTAGAATCTAATTTCCTTTTACGCATAATATTATTAAAAATACCCACCCCTTTATCAAAAACAGTAAAAGCAATGTTCTCGCTGAGTTTTTCCATAGTTATTTCTACTTTTTCTGATCGAGAATGTTCAATAGCATTATTCAGCATTTCGGTAAAAGCATATTCTAATATAGAAGTAATATTTAGGGGGATATCATCAAAAATACTGCTTGCCTTTTTAATATTATCCAAAACCTCATGTTCAAAAATACCTTTATTATTTAAAATGAGATGTACCTTCTTTATATTCTTTTTACTTTGGGCAACTGCTTTTTTGCCGGCTAAAATATAATGCGCCTTGTTGGCTTTGCCGATTAGGACAATCTTTCCTTCGTCCCTTAATTCTTGAAAGAAACTATTTATATAAGCCCTGGAAAAACCCGTCGCTTTAACTATTTGAGCGGATTTTACTTGGCCATTTTTATCTAATAACCGCAAAATTAGCTTTTGAACATCCATACCCCCACCATATTAGTTAACAACTTTATTAATTTATATTTTTTAAAGTTGTAAGTCGCACGCTTTTATCCTTCACTAAGAAATGCATTTTTAGTTTACAACTATAATTATATCATATTTTATAGAGTTGTCAATAAGATGTCCGCAGGTTTATTTAGGATGCCCGGTTACTGGCAGCTGCGAGCTGCCGGCGCTTTATTTAATGAGAAAGGGATTAGGCCGCACTTGTTATTTTTTTGATGTATCATACCTTTTTTATCTTTTCTGCTTTCTTCGATAAATCGGTAAATATTTTTCTCATCTTTAGCGCGTCTTCTAACGGCCGAGGGCTTTCGTTTATAATGGTAATATCTATTTTTCTTTTTAACACCTGCTCTGCCAGTAAAGCAATGTCTTTGCCTTGCGTCAATAAATGCTTCCTTTCTCCTTTTGCCGTAAATTCAATGCCGGAAAAGTGCGCGTGAATATGCTTAATACTTTTAAGCTTGTTAAAAACTTCGTCATAATCTATCTTTCCGTTCCTGGCGAGTAGATGCGCGAAATCAACGCATATTTCGCAGCCTGTTTCCTGTCTCATGCGCAAAAGTTCATCAAGGCTGCCGAACTGCGTTTTCTTTCCTGTGGTTTCAAGGCTTAAGCATGTATCCCATTTGTTCTGTTTTATTTCTTGAATAAGGCAGGTAACTTCAGCTTTTATGATTTTAAAAATCTTCTCCTGATCTCGTTCCTGATAAAAACCCGCGTGAAAAACAACATGCGTTGCCCCCAAATAATGCGCCTTAGCGCAGCTGTCTAATATCCTTTTCCTGGAAGCATTTACTTTCTCTTTTTCCAATGAAGCCAGATTAATATAATAAGGAGCATGCACGGAAAGGGAGATTTTTAAAGACTCCGCTAAAGAGCCGATCTCCTGAGCCAGTGTCTCAGGCATTTTCACACCGTAAGTAAATTCTACCTCCAGTGCCTTCAGGCCCAGCTTTGAAAGTTTTTTCAGGCAGTTAATATAACCCATCCCTCCAGTGCCTG
>JAKLQT010000052.1 GCA_022013205.1 Candidatus Omnitrophota bacterium
AATGAGCAAATAATGTTTGTTTAATAAATCAAATCGGGCCGCAACGCATCGTGATAATTTTTTTTCTCACACAAAGGCACAAAGTTCACAGAGTTTTTTATTCATAAACGGTTTCAAGAAGGCCCTGGCTAAGCTCTTTATGTATAGCAATTGCACTCTTCAACAATAATCTTACCAATCTCATTTTTCATCATTCTTTGTGTCTTGGTGTCTTTGTGTGATTATTTGTTTTATCCCTTCATTTATATTAGGTTACCCGCTTAAAAGTCAAATGAGCCTATTAATATCCAAACTCACTCTTCCAATCACGCTCTAACACCTCTAAATCAACAAAAAGAACATCCTTAACCGCTTTGTAAATACTATCTCCTCTTTTCAGATGTTCTAAAAGGGCCTTCATATCATGCAAGGAAGATCTGTTAATAATATAGTTTATAAAAGATTCTGACTGCGCATAAACCAGCTCGATACGATTCGGAGAAAGAAAGGACAATCTGTTTAAATCCATAACACCAAGCTTATCGATAGAAAAAAAGGTTTTCTTTTTAAACGCGTTTTTTAAAAGTATTTTCCTTTTCTTGCGCATTTCCGGAGTTTTATATCTTTTTGCCGCGTATTCAGCCAGCCCTTCATTAAGCCAAAGCGGAACATTATCACCGCCTAATACACGTACAAGCACATGCGCGTATTCATGGTATAAAACTGCCTTCATGAAAATTTTATTTTCACCCAGATTTTCACCAAACCGGATTTTCCCATCATATGTCCCGGCAGCCCAATCAGGGAAATAATCCAGTTTTTTTAATTTATTTTTTGGATAAATAACAACCGGTACCGCAGCCCGGGGATAAAGATCATAGTCCTGTCCGACTTCCCGGTAGGCATTACGCAAAATCTCCGCAGCCTCATCAGCCAGACCCTGCTCATCAATACCTTCAAATTTCAACTTAAAGTTCTCGATCTCCTTTATGCTGAAATTCCTTTCTGCTGCCTGATCTTTCTCAAGCTTTTCAAGTTTTACGCGTAAACCATACAGGCTGGGGTTAAGCTCCAATGCCTTATTCCAGTTATCCTTTGCTTTGTAATAGTTATCCCTGGAATAAGCTATCTCCCCTTTCATGACGTATAAATAAGGGTTTTCTTCATCAAAACGTTCAACTTTTACAAGCATTCTCTCGGCATTATCGTATTCATTTTTACGCATGAAATTATCTGCCCAAGCAAGAAATATAGCAGCCGCATTTTTCTTCAAGATAGGCTCATCAGGGAAGTAATCAACCGCTAATTTAAGGCATTGGGCTGCCTTGCGGAAATCCCCTCCATCTTTAAGCTCAAGCCCGCAGCTGTTATAGTAAAATGCCAGTGTTTTTTTTATGGCCTCTACATCCGGGGCGAGATCCAACGCCCTTTCTTCTTTATTTACTGCTTCTTCCCATAAACCATCATCAGCCAGCTCCCCTGCCCGATTATGGTAAAAAACACTTAACTCCTGCCTTATCTTTTCATTGTAGGGATCATAGGCGATTTTTTTCTCATACTCTTCAATTTTTGATTCCAGCCTGCCTTCATCCTCAGAAAATAAAATTCCAGGGCTTATAAAAACAAGCCCTGGAAGCAGCGCAATAAATAACGCTAAAATTATATTCACCTTAAAATCCATTATTAAACCTACGCAATAATCAGCAGCTAATCCGCCTATAAGCACTCTTCACACCCGTAATATCTTAAGTGAATTAAGCAAACTAACAAAATTTACTTTTATCCACACCGCACATTGGACAAGTCCAGGCATCAGGCAGCTCATCTAAAGTAATACCATCGTTCTTGTCTGAGTCGTAAATATAACCGCATGCTTCACATTGATATTTTGCCACTATTCTATCCTACCCCTCTGTTTTCTTCGGGTTAAATATCCGGATTAAATCTATCACTCAAGCTTTTAAAAAAATCCTCCTCAATTTCCATTCCCTCTAGAAGTGAGTTATTGCACTTAAGAACTCTAAATAAGGCCATCACAATTTTCGGGTCAAACTGCAGCCCTGCCATTTTTATCAGCTCATCACAGATCTCAATACAGCTTTTCATGCTCTGGTAAGGACGTCCCGCGTACATCGCTTCTACCGCACAGGCTACGCTGATGATTCGCGCGCCCATCGGGATATTGTCTCCTTTCATCCCCACCGGATACCCTCCTCCGTCATAGCGCTCATGATGATATAATATAATTTTTAATTCCTCATCTACATATTTTATAGGCCTGAGCAGCTGCAGGGCAATAAGCGGATGCTTTCTTATCTCTATCCAGTCGTTGTTATTCAAAGGATTTATTTTTAGCATTACCTCCTCTTTAACCCCCAACATTCCCACTTCATGGAGCAAACCCGCATGCTCAATAATTTCCTCTGCATATTTCCCCAGATTCAATTCCCTTGCTATAGCAGATGATATGGAAGCGACTCTTAGAGAATGATCTACAAAAGGTTTGTCATTTTTCTCCATGGTTTTCAGGAAATCTTTTATGTTTTTAAAATAATATTTTTTTGATTGTTTAGCTATTTTCTGCAGCTGCGTTCCGATTGCCTGCAAATCTTTATTTTTTTCTATTTCATCGATGACTAAGTGGCTTCGGAGGATATCTTTATAGAGCATGACTGTGTTTCTTCCGGCTTCCTTAGCCGCGTAGAGCCCTTTGTCAGCTGATTTAATCAATTCCTCCGCGCTTATTATATTATCTTCAAGCAGTGAAGAAATACCTCCGCTTAGAGAAAATTTTACAAATATATTTTTGTCCTTGTCTTTTACTTCGGTTGCTCTTACCATCTTTTGAATCCGCTCGGCAGCGTTAACCGCCCCCTTATAACCTGTATTCGGAAGGAGAATAATGAACTCATCCCCGCCATAGCGGGCGATTATATCACATAAACGGCAGCTTTCTTTAAGCAGCACTGCCACTTGCTTAATAACAGTATCTCCAAAAGCATGTCCATGTCCGTCATTTATCATCTTAAAAAAGTCAACATCAAACATCAGGCAGCTCAACTCTGTATTATAACGCCTGCTTCTTGAGAATTCCTGCTTTGAAATTTCCAGAAAATGCTTATAATTATATAAATGAGTCAAGCTGTCACGCACTACCATTGCCTTAAGTTCATTTTGCAAATATTTTGCCCTAAGCATAGCGTTAATCTTGGCAAGAATTATATCGCGATTAACCGTCTTGCCCATAAAATCATCAGCGCCGGATTCAAGCCCCTTTAAAATCGCGTTTTCACTGTCATATCCTGTAACCAGAATAATCGGGATAAACTTTGTCTGATCAGAGCTTTTCAATTTAGAGCAAGCTTCAAAACCGTCCATTACCGGCATATTGCAGTCCATGATAATACAATCAGGACTTTGCTGATAAGCCATGCTTACGCATGCTGCTCCGTCTGAGGCTAGTAAGACTTCAAAATTATCTTCCGTTAAAAGCCTTCTAAATATATCGCGGTCTGCCTCGCTGTCATCCACATATAAAATTTTCGCCTTTTCATTTTCTTTTTTCAACATTTTCCCCCTTCCAGCATATAAGGCTTCAACCTATAAAGCACGCTATCCATGTCTTTGTTATTGTTTTGTAGATTCAACGGGGCCTCCCGTATATTTTTGTTTCGAAGCTAAGATGCTAAATACTGAACTTATTCCTCAAACTCTCCATACAAATGCTTATACAATCTTTCTTTTCTTCGGCAGCACCCCTTAAGAGTACTTTTAGAAAAGCCAATATGACCTCCGGATTAAACTGCGTCCCGGAATTTTCAGTTAATTCCCTTACAGCATCTTCTATGCCTAAAACATCACGATAAGGCCGCAAAGATATCATCGCGTCATATGAGTCCGCCACAGCAATGATCTGCGCGCCAAGCGGTATATCACTCGACAATAAACCCGCCGGATAACCTTTCCCGTCCGGACGCTCATGGTGACACTGAATAATTGGCAGTTCAGATTCCATATACTTAATTCTTTTTAAAATCTGGATACTGATAAGAGGATGCTTTTTTACGGCTTCATATTCTTCCTCAGTAAGTTTGTCGGGTTTAAGAAGAATATTTTCCGGAATGCCGATTTTTCCGATATCATGCAGTTGAGCCGCGTCCGCGATCAACTCTATCTGCTCAGGAGATAAGCCTAGCTCTGCCGCGATCCGGGAAGAATAAGCAGCCACATTAACCGAATGGGCTTTAGTATACGGATCCTTTGCCTCTAAAGCCGCGATAAGGGCCTTTGCTGATTCCATATATAATTTTTTGCTCGAATCCGCCAGGGTTACCAACTGCTCCTCAATGACATTTATCTGATCACGCTGTTTTTCCAAAATACCATCCGTGCTCTTTTTCATCACTTCACTGTAAGAAACTACAGTATTTCTTCCTTTAGATTTAGCCTGACAAACCGCCTTATCGCCAAAACTTACCAGTTCCTGAGCGGAATTAGCTTCGCCTTCTGCGGAACTTGCTATTCCTACACTTATTGTTACCCGGCCGGAAAGCTCATCTTCCTGAAAAAACTGTGCCGCAACCCTTTGCCTTAAGCTGTTTGCTACAAACATTCCCTTTTTATAATCACTGTCAACAAGGGCAATTGTAAATTCATCCGCTTCATTCCTGCCAAGTACATCCTTAGGAGTGATTTCATCTTGTATGATCCGGCCGATCTCTTTTAAAATAAAATCGCCGAAATTGTGCCCAAGATTATTATTAATTATTTTAAAATAATCTATATCAACCATTATGAGGATCAGTACCTTATTTTCCACCTTTGCTCTCATAAATTCAAGATTCAAGCATTCGTGCAGTGAGCGGTGGTTTAAAAGGCCGGTCAGCCCGTCTATACGGGACTGTTTTTCCAGCATGTTATTTGTTTCCATCAATTGTATCTCTTTATACTTTATCTCGCTCAAATCGGTCATCGTAAAAAAAGCTCCGATTATTTCATTGTTTTCGTTATGCATCTGAACACTATGCACCAGCACCGGCACAATAGTATTATCTTTCCCCCGGCATTCAATTTCAAATGTCATTTTTTTCTTAGGCCCAAGGATATCCTCCAGATACAGAAAAAAATGACTAACCTGATTATCAGGAACAAGCATGCAGGCATTTTGTCCTAACAGATCCTTAACCCTGTATTTAAGCAGCCGCAAAAGAGTCTTATTAATAAAAATCATAGCCCCTTGAGCATCGACAGTTACAAGCCCCTCGTCCATTGTCTCAATGACATTAACATAAAACTGCTGCTTTAGAAACTTATTTTCATAACCTAAAGCTCCTCCCTCCTGAGCGGTATTTTCCTTTTTGATCTGCGCGGCGTGTACCAATTCAATTATTATTTTCTCCAGCAGCTCTCTGTTCAGATCATCTTTGGGAATAAATCTAAGAAATGGGAAATTCAGGAAAGAAGTACTTAATTTTTTATCCAGCACTCCTGATACAATTATAATCGGACGCCTTGGGTCACCATCAAAAAGTTTATAAACAGTATCAAATATATTAACACCCGGAACACGGTAATCCATAATCAGGCAGTTATATTTAGCTTTACCCAGCTGTTCGTTGAATTGATCCAGCGTACTCACGCATACCAGATTGATTTTTCTCTCATCCCCCAGGTGCCTTCGCATGATTTCAAGATCCGGCTCATTATCATCAAAATACAGGATTTTTAAATGCCCCTTAGGAAAAATATCCTCGCTTACTTTCTGTTCTTCCATGATTTCCTTTTTGGTAATTTTATTACATTTTAACAGTATTTTTCTATTTCGCCCACAAGCCTTATTAAGTCCTGCGGGCTTGCCGGCTTTGTTATAAGGCTGCCTGCTCCAAGCTTATAGCTCTTTTCTATATCCGTATCTTCCTCTTAAGAGAATCGAGGGGTAGGAAATCTATGCAAAAGGTTTTTTCATAACCTCTAGTTATAGTAATACTTAAGTTTAATTATATAATATTATGCAGCCTATTGTCAATTAATTAGCTTGCATAGCAGGCAATTTCATAATTACAGGAAATGTTTAACGTTATTTAAGAGTTAAATCGGGGCAAACAGCCAGGTGAAATTATATTTACTTTGGCCATAAAGATTGGCGGACAGGCTATTCTCGACGGTGTCTGCGAGGTAATCAGTCGATTTTCACACATCCTTGTAAATCAACTGATTAAAATCCGCAAATACAATTCCCCCTATCTGTTTGATGATCAAAGGAAACGTGTTTTCTATCTAGGAGTTGGGGGTTATATAATAAGGCTTTGCGCTTTTAATAAATTTATTGTATACTTTAAATGTTTTATATAAAATATGACCAAGAATCGGCAGCAAAAAATAAAAGGCATCTGTACTATAAATCAATGAAAACAAATAATAAAACACAATACGTTCAAAATAAGCATTTTTCAGAGCTGCAAATGCTTTACGAAATAAGCATGGCAATGCGTTCTACTTTACGGCTTGATGAGATACTTTACATAATACTTACAAGTGTTACTGCTCACGAAGGGTTGGGTTTCAACCGCGCAATGGTCTTTCTGGTAAATGAAAAAAATAATACGCTCGAAGGGCGTATGGGTATCGGGCCTTCCTCAGGGGAAGAAGCCCATAATATCTGGAAATACATCGAAACAACACATAAAACATTAGACGATCTTTTGAGCGCTTATAAGGAGTTTGGACGCCGCACTGATTCTCACCTTAACGATATAGTAAAAAGCATGAATATGCCCATAGAGCCTGCGTCCGGAATCCTTGCGCAGACGGTAATAAATAAAAAAGCGTTTGAAATTACCGATAAGAAAACAAAAGCACAGATCAGAAAAAAAGACCCCTTAATTTCTTTGTTAAAGATGGACTGCTTTATTACTACTCCCCTTATCGCAAAAAACCGCGTGGTGGGAGTAATGCTTGTCGACAATTTTTATTCAAAAAGATCGATAAATAAAGATGATATTTGGAAGCTTAATATGTTTGCTAACCAGGCAGGGCTTGCTATTGAAAATTCTCAGGAATTCGAAAAAACTCTTATTCTCTCCAATACAGACCGGCTAACCGGACTCTGGAACTACGGATATTTCCAGCATCAGCTGGCAGAAGATATCAAAAGGGCTAACCGTTTCAACAGGCATTTAAGCCTGCTTATGCTTGACATCGATTTCTTTAAGAACTTCAATGATGCACTGGGCCATATTGCCGGCGATAAACTATTACAGGAAATTGCCGATATTTTAAAAAACTCATGCCGGGAAGTTGATATTGTTTCCAGATACGGCGGAGAGGAATTTGCCATAATTCTGCCTGAGACTTTTAAAGAAAAAGCTTATTCATCCGCGGAAAGAATAAGAAAGTTTACAGCAGCGCATCAGTTCCATTATAAAGAGGGTGTCCCTGCAAAAAGAATCACGATCAGCATAGGTGTTGCCAGCTTTCCGCAGGATGCCTCTACAGCTCAGGACTTGATATCCTACGCTGATAAAGCATTATATGCCTCAAAAGAGGCCGGCCGCAACAGGGTATGTATGTTCAGCAGGGAACTTATCTAACAACTTGGAAAGGGTCAAAAAACTGCTATAGGCTGGGCTTCAGCTTCCTGTTCTTCTTTAAATTCACTAAATTTTACCGAAACAAGCTTTGAGATTCCCGCTTCTTCCATAGTCACTCCATACATTACATCGGCCATACATATTGTTTTCTTATTATGAGTGATAATTATAAATTGTGAATTTTTAATAAATTCCTGCAGAACACGCGTAAACCTGTCTATATTAGCCTCATCTAAAGGCGCGTCCATTTCATCAAGTATGCAAAACGGTGTAGGCTTTATCTTGAAAACACCAAACAGCAGCGCGATAGCGGTCATCGTCTTTTCTCCTCCGGAAAGAAGCGTAATACTTTGCAGTTTTTTTCCGGGAGGACGTACGACAATTTCTATACCGCTTTCCAGAATATCCTTTTCCTCCGTTAAAAACAACTGCGCTTCCCCGCCTCCGAACAGCAGCTTAAAGTATTCTTTAAAAGCAACCTTTGATTTTTCAAATGTCTCAAGAAACAGGATTCTTGTCGTTCTGTTAATCTTTGAAACTGCATGCATTAATGCCTGCTTTGCGGCGATCAAGTCCTCTTTCTGAGAGCTCAGGAAATCAGTTCGTTCTCTTAATTCCTCTTCTTCTTCAACCGCTGCCAGATTTACTGCCCCCAGCCGGTCGATTTTACCTCGCAGTAAATCAATCTCTTCTTTCTGCCGAGGCCAATCGACTTCCTGCGGCAACTCAACCTGCAGCTGCTTCAAGTCAAGTTTGTAAGACTGCCGCATTGTATTAACCAGTGCTTCTATTTTAAAACTTACCTCTACTTTTTTAACATCAACATCCCGGATATTATTTTTAATATGATTGAGTTTATTTTCTTTGACCTTTATCTGATTCTGCATATCCTCGAACCTGGTTAATAACACGCCGCGCTGATTCTTCGTTTGCTCTAAAATTTCCTGCGTTCGCGCCCTCTGCTCCTCAATCAATGCTGTATTTTCCTCAAGATTTTCTATATCCTGTTTCAGCTGGCCTGTTCTTTTTAGCGCCTCATCTTTTTGCAGGGAATACTCAGCCAGATTACGGCTCTGCTCTTCAATATTTCTTTTGTGCATCGCGAAGTTATCGTTTAATGCTCTCTCCTGTTCATTTAAATGCGAAAACTCTGTTTTCATTTCTGCCATAACCACCAAAAGCTCCTCCCTTTCCTGGGTTTTTATACTCATAAGCTCCTGGCCGATTGCCATTTCCTGCTCATTGCGCGATGCCTCCTGGTCAATTATTTCCAGCCTGTTTTTCTTTTCTTTTTCTTTTTCTACAAGTTCCTGCTCATCAAGAGTTGTTTCATCTATTTCCAGATCAATAATTGATAATTCATCATCCAGTTTTTTCTTTATGCCCGAAACATTATTCTTTTCTGAATCCCGGTTTGCCAGGGTTATTTTCTCTTCATTTAGAATATTATTAAGCTGTTTTAACATTACCTCAAGGGAAGCCAGCTGCTCCTGTTTAACCTTCTCCTGTGCGGCAAAATCAGCAATATCATTTTTAAGCTTAGCGCACTGCTCGATCAGCTGTTTAATCTGTGCCTTCTGAGATAGTAACCCCATTCCCTGCTCTTGGGCCGGTTTACTTATCATCTCAAATTGAGAATATACTCTTCCCTCAACTGTAACCAGAATTTCGTCCCGATTAATTATCTTTGGGAAAACAGGTATTACTGTATTTTCGGCTTCAGGGGCAGCTACTTTCATCACCGAGTTTTCAATCCCCTCTGCATCAGGTTCCACATCGGGATTATCAGGGTCATTTATCCATTTTCCGTCCACTACAAACTTATAACTATACGTTCCCGGCTCAAACAGAAAAATTTTCTTCCACAGGCCTTGGCCTTTAGCCTCTAATTCCGACATGTTCCAATTAGTAAAATTGCCCACAACAGCAACTTTTTGGGCAAAATCACTGCGGTAAGAAAACATCGCGCTGTTTCTCTGCAAAGAAATAGGCCCCTTCGCATCCTGGACATTTTCAAGAATAAAAGTATTTCTCAAAAGATGCGATATTACTTTCTTATATTTTTCATCTGTGATTATCACCTCTACTATATTACGCGCGCTATCTAAAGCGCTTGATTTACCAAGAATGCCCGGGATAGAATCAAGGCTGATAAATCTTACCCTGCCCATACCTTCTTTTTCAACAAACTCAGATAATCTTAAGGCAAGCTGTTTAGTCTCAACAATCACAGCCTGAAGGTATTCGCCCATTGCCAGCTCTACACAAAGCTCATATCCCTTTTTTACTTCTATCAAGTTAACCAGAACATCAGAAACCCCCATAAAAAGTTCCGGATGATCATTTTTCTTCAGCATGAATGATTTTACGGGATCCGAGAACCCCTCGTAATTTTTACTAAGTTTCTCAAGCATTTCAAGCTGTGATTGACTGGCGACAAGCGACTGTGCGCTTTCCTGCATGCTGGTTTTAATGCCGTTTATTTCAAGTGTAAGCTCTTGCCGGTTTTGGTTTAATTCTTCTGATTTAGTTTCCTCTCCCGAGACTTTCTCCCTGAGCTCACGCACCTCATTAATTTTATTTTTCAGCTCATTATCAACACTATTGAGCTCTTTTGCTGTTTTTTCCCTTTCCTGGCGTAATCGTAACAAACGAGCATTAGTGTTATGAATATTTGCTGAAAGGCGGGTAAGCTCATTTTTAAGCTGGGCATGCTCACTGAGCAAATTAACTGCCTGCAATCTGCTGGCCTCAATACTATTGTGGGTTTCTTTGATAAGTTTTTCTATATCGGTAATTGCTGTTCGCTTGAGTACCAATTTATGCTCTTTGACAGTTTTTTCCCCTTGAAAATTTGCAATGCGTAATTCCAATTGCTTAAACTGCTCATCCATATCACTTATTTTTTTGCTGCTGTTTTCAATATCTTCACACAGATCTTCGGCTCTTTTCGTAAACTCTTCTACGCGTTCTTTATTCAAGCTTATTGAATGCCGGTTCTTTTCGATTTCCGTGCCGGCATTAAGAAC
>JAKLQT010000053.1 GCA_022013205.1 Candidatus Omnitrophota bacterium
AGGTAATCTTTCCCTGCTTGTAAAGCTCGTATAATGACTGGTTCATTGTTCTCATCCCGTCATTACCCCCGGTCTGAAGAGTTGAAAAAATCTGATGAACCTTTTCTTCCCGGATCATGGCTTTAATGCCGAAATTTTCCAGCATGATCTCATAAGATAAACATCTGCCGTCACCGGCAGCATTGCGTATTAACTGCTGGGAAACCGTTGCCAGCAAAACATAGGAAAGCTGCGTCCTGACTTGAGGCTGCTGTCCAGAGGGAAAGACATCAATGATTCTGTTTATAGTCTGCACGCAATCCGACGTATGCAAAGTAGCAAAAACAAGATGCCCTGTTTCGGCAATATTCAGCGCAGCCTGTATCGTCTCAAGATCCCGCATCTCACCTATAAGAATAACATCCGGGTCCTGGCGAAGAACATACTTAAGCGCATCAGCAAATGAATGTGTGTCTTCTCCCACCTGACGCTGGCTGATAACACTATTAATATTTTTATGCACAACTTCGATCGGATCCTCAACCGTAACAATATGGCAGTTACGCTCAAGATTAATCTTATTTATCAATGAGGCAAGTGTTGTTGTCTTGCCAGTGCCCGTAGCTCCCGTTATAAGTACTAAACCTCTTTTGTTTCGGCAAATAGCATTCATCTGTTCATCCGGTAAACCGAGTTCTTTAAAACTTGGGATTCGGTTCGGTATACAACGGATTGCAGCACAAACAGCTCCGCGATGATAAAAAATATTCATACGAAACCTTGAAGATAAATCGCTATCAGCTGACCCGTAGCCTTTGTCCAGCTCTTTTTTTTCTTCAAAACGTTTTATTTCTTCTTCAGTTAGATGTGAATAAATGATGGCTTTACTGTCATCAGCGGTTAGTTCAGGAAAATCAAGCGGAGTCAGCCTTGAATGCACTCTTATTTGCGGCGGAGTATGACTATGCACCAGTAAATCAGAAGCACCTCTCTCGATCATAATCCGCAGCAACGAATCCATTGTAATTACCATTTAGATCTCCCCTCATTTCAAATAATAAAATAAATATAACATATAAGCGTTTTTAAGTCAATTAGTTAAATCTATAATTCTATTCAGGAATTGGGGTTTGATAAGAATAAGTTGCAATTTTACAAAATTGATGGTAAATTTTAATGGTTCTTTCTTTTGTTTATCTTAAATAAAATTATAAAGCCAAAGGGAATTTTAACGTGAATATTTCAAAAGCTTTTAAAAGAGGCTGGACGGGAATAATTATTTTTGTTTTAATCCAACTGTTTTTACTGCTGGATGCGTCCTGGGCCGGCATAGGGGAAGTATGTTCCAGGAAAAAAGAAAATTTTCTTTCTCCCCATATTGCTATTTCTGCGGCGCGATTTCAACAGGCGTTTAAAAAGGAGCATGTAAAGGCAATCGGTAAAGTTATTTTAATTCCCGCGCTCGAAGGCGAATTAAATAATGCGTTACAAAAAAAACAGCCGTATTCGGCGGATCATTTTCCCGGAGAGATTTTTTTGTCAGCTTTGGCATCAAGGCGTCTGTTAAAAGCAATAATTCAAGGTATAGAGGGCCTAGACAAAATAATAGGTTTTTTTGAAAAAAGTATTATTACGGCAATGTCCCTGCTCGGAATATCAAAATTTTTGAGTAGGAGAAATAATGCTTCTATTTTCGCATATTCATTGATTTCAGCAGGGATTGTTTTGGGTATTGCTGCCTGGGGAATTTTACCGGTAAGCCTAGTATTTATCTCGGGGAGTATCTTATGGAAGGCAGTCAAGCTTATCTTGACAATACCGGTTTTTAGAAGAACAGCCGCGAGCGTTATTGTTTTAGCAGTCCTGGCAACTGCTTGTGTCTGTAATAAAGTGCCGATAAGAAATTATAATGCCATTATGCAGTCAATTCCGGAAAATAGTGATCCGGAAATTAAGAAATTAATAGCGTTGATGGTAGATAATAGTTTATCCCTGACTACCCGCATGAATGCCTATTACATATTTAATAAATCTTATGTCTCTGAAAAATATGAAAAGAAGGACGTAAAAGTGGCAGTCCCGGCGTTAATTTCCCTTTATGCGGAGCTGAGAAAACATGAAAAAGGTGAATATAACGATATACTGGCAATATTTAACATCGTCCATACGCTAAGCCTAATAGGTGATGAACGCGCGAGGGTTGTATTTAAAGGCGTAAAAAGGTTTAATAATATGGAAAAACGCATACTTTTAAAAACAGGCGCGTTTCTTTGTTTTCCCAGCTCATGTGCCTTGACTGCATGTTATCCGCTCCTATTCCCCTTTATGACATTGGGCCTGCAGGGAAGTGTGATTTTTTATAATGAGGCAAAAACTGCAGACAAGCTTGCCTATTACTATGCAAAGATTCGCGAGGCCGCAAATCAGGGCTTGTTTATACTGGACGAGGGAAAAAAGCAAAAGGAATATCAAGAAGAAAAGCAGATAGAAAATAAAAAAAACGCGCCTGATGCCAGGAAAGAAAAAAACTGTATGCTGCCTGCTGTGCTTAAGATCCAGCCCCCTTCTTACTGGGAGGCAAGCGCAGAAGTTTTTCATCTGCATCTCATCGGCAACAGTATTTAACCCAGCTTCGACATCATAATTACATAACTTGTTTTGATACAATAAGTTTACTTTTAATATTAGCTCAGCGCGTCATTGTAATTGGCGGTGCACAGGCAGAGTTTATTTAATATCATTTCATTATTTTTTTTTATTTTTATGAAATGAAGCTCACCCGGGCTCCCTTTGAAATTTTGCAGAAATTTCGAGGACTTAGCCCCGGGAATGCTTTGCATTCCACGGGGAAAGCCCGGGGTTTTCAAAGCATGCGGGATAAAATATTTGTGTTCTTTTTTAAAAACAGGATTTTTAAAAAAACTAAACAGCCTGCTCCAAATATAATACCCCACACAGGGTCTAACTCTATTTTTCCTTTGACGATTACATCGCCAATAATTTCAATAAGAGTAAATACAATAATTATGGCAAAGAATCCATTAAATTCTTTTCTTAAAGCATTGCGTAACGAAAAAGGCAACTCGGGTTTTATCCAGCCGTTAATTTTGGGGATAAAAGAAGGGGTATTTTTTTTCCAGGCAGTGTATTTATATCCAAATTTTTCCTCCAAAAATATTTCCTCCGATTTTATAATAAATTTGTGATATATAATAAAAAATACAATACTTATTAAAGTTAACCACCAAATATTCACCACAGAGCACACAGAGTTCACAGAGATTTTTTTGGTTTAACACCAGATAATTAAATTTTTTTCCTCTGTGTTTCTCTGTGATCTCTGTGGTTAAATACTGGTTTTTCTTTTCTATCTCTTTATCTTACACCTGTCAACAGTTTAAGTGCAAACGCCCTGGGCACAAAAAAACCCACCCTCAGGGTGAGTTTTTTTATAAATCCTAAACGCTAATCGCTATTTTAAGGCACATCCCCCTTACATATTATGCAAATTTAATATCCATCCGCCTTACCTCTCCAGCCCTTAGCTTTTCCGCCAAAAAAGTAGGAATTACCGAGCCCTTGAGCTTAGTAAATTTACCATCACGCAGTTTAATCTCTATTGAATACGGCTTGACTGAGTCCTTGCCATATGTATTTTTTGCCTTGGGGTTATGATAGACAACAAGCGTTGAACTTAAGAAATTGAACGCGTAAGACCCTTTAGGCAAATCAATCTTAACTTTCTTTCCTGAATCCTGGCAATATTCAGCCTCGGATTTATTTTTTGTAAACATCCAGCCGGCTAAGGCAGGCTTAAATTCGGCGATAAGCTTTTTGTTTTCATTTAGCCTGAACGGTGTTTTACCCACGTTCATCCATAACCACATATTCATAAATTCAGCCGTAGAACCGCTCAGGCGCGCCACGAATCCGTTGCCATGCATTGATTTATCAGGAAAGGCGCTGCTGACAATAAAGGAGGAATTTTCCAGGATACTGCGCCCGTATCTTTCCGCCGGTTGATACGGTATAAGCACATTCTTGAATTCAGTAAAAAACTCATCATAGAGTCCTGCCCTGAGAAGTTCAAGAATGAATTTATATTCCATATGCAGCCAGATAGACTCGTTCTCCAGCCAGCCGGGAGTAAAAACACGCGCTCTTCCAATATCACCGCTCATTTTTTCAAGCGAAGCGTTTACCTTATACATTTTTAAGGCCTGATCATACAAAGCACTTTTTTTAGTGTTCAGATAGAGCTTCTTTTTTTCAGATTTTTCCTTCCCTGTTCTAAGCGCGTGCACCTGGGCTTCGAGAAACAGCGGTAAGGGTTTTTGTCTGAATTTTTTCGGCTTAACGCAAACCAGGCCGTCCTTGCTTGTTTTAAAACCGCCTTTAATTCTGATTTTATCAAAGCCGGCCACTTCATTTATAAAATAAGTATGGTAAAGGCCGCTTTTTCTGTCTTTTGCCCTTTTAGTAGCGATTTCAAGCTTATCAGCCATGCAATTCAGTATGCCTTCAAGCCGTGATATCTCTATATTAACCAGCCTGCCGTTGATCCCGCCGGCTATTTTCTTGCGGTAGGATTCTTTTAACTCGTACGATTTATCCCAGTAAAGCATATCTTTGTTTGCGCTTTTGCTCTTTAGATTATCAGCAACAAGCACCGCGATGCCAACCAGAAAATCATACAATTCTTTCGGCAGGCTCACCGGGTAATTCAAGTCGACATGGAGTTCTTCCATAGTATCTAATATGAATTCTATTAACCGCTTAAGCTCAAAGGCCTCACACATAGAAGAACCAAAAAGGCCTGGCAAACCGTTCAAGGCATCATACCAGCCGGGTTTGTTGGCTTCCATTTCAATGCCGCAGCCAAAGGCGTCAAGGGAAGCCATCTTATTCGCGATCAGGCAGATCATCTTAACCAGGAGAGTTGTTTTGTAAACACTCCCCTTTCCGTTTTTAGTTCTTACTGTCCAGTCATTACTTCTCATACGCTCACTCAGGGCGGAATCCTCTTCAATCTCTTCAACGGAAACAGCATGATACTGCCTGACACTGTCATTATAGAGTATATATTTCTCATCACGCGTTTTCACTTTGACGAAATTATTAAAAAACACGCACTTCTTTTTTTCTAAAAGAATATTCCTCAGCTTTTCAGGGTAAATCGCCAGGTAAGCTTCCAGAGCATCTAGATTATATGTCCAGTGATCCACCCAGAAACCATCGCCGTGCTCAGCATTTTCCAGCCTATTACATCCGCTAAGCAGTTCCCTTAGAAACTTTTCCTTGCTGGCCTTCAGCATTATCTCGTTGTTTTCAAGAAACATAAACAACGCGCCCAGAGAAAACTGCTTTTTAATAAAAGTGCTTACAAGGGGCCGATCGTTTTTATTTTTAATCAGCAAGCCGATATTTTTAAACGCCTGTTCATCTCGAAGTTTGAACCTGTTTCCAAAAACAACCAGCGGGTTGAAGCCGTCTAGCTGAATAAGATTAAAGAAAGTAATAACATTATTATCCCGAACATCCGCGTTAAACCAGACATCGTTACGCCGGTTCTGGTTAACATCACGGTAATTTCCGTTACCCTGTGAAAAATAAGTCGCTTCGGTCTGAAAGTTATTATAGTCACGTTCCAGGTCACCATGTTTGCGCGAATACACATGATAAATATGTGATTTTTCTCTTCCCTGCAGCGTTATCGGCAATCCTCCTCTTAAAACATTATCCAGATAGGTCTGTTGGCAATAAAGATCATAGGTCGGATTTGCACTAACGGTGAAAATATTTTTCTGTACTTTGTAAACTTCTTTTTTATACTCAAGATATTTTTTATCCAGGAATTCATTTGTATGCGTTTTACTGATCAGTGTCTGCAGATGTTTTTCATCTCTGGCATAACCTATGAAGCTGACAATTGTCACTTCCTGCTGCGGTTTTAGTGTTACATTAGTATGGCTGAATGCCGATGGCGTCTTACTTGAGGTTATCTGATATTCAGGCACAGTAAATTCCTTTTGGCAAAAAGGCTTAGGATAATTCAAACTTTTCATCTGGCCGAATATTACCTGTGGATCTACGATAAATGAGGTTTTTATTCGCGCTTGATTGAAATAAGTGTTACTAAAATAAAAATTCCCGCCTTTAATATACAGCACTTGCGGCCTGTCTACGGGGTCAACTGCCAGCTTATAAAACGGTACTTTAAATTTAGTTACATATTTTACCTGCATCCAGGCTTCAATTGTCCGGCCAAGTTCTTTTAAAAATCTGTCATTCGCTCCATAAGGAACAACCTGCGAAAGGCCATCTGCAATTTCAATGTTTTCAACAACTCTGGAAGTATTTTTTACAGTAAGATTTCTTATCAGGCAGGCCAGGGGTTCGTTGGCCAGTGTAAAATATTTCGCGTCGGTTTTTAAACCTAAAGTTATGTTATCTTCACTAACACTGAAATCCTCAGCACTTATAAACATTTTTCTTTGCAGATTCAATTTATCCGTTGGGCTGGTATTCCGGAAAGGCTCATAAAATCTATGCGACTTATCTGTTTTTATTTTAATAAATGTCCTGAATCCGCGTTTGGAAACAAGCTGCCATGCCCTGTTCGCCGGAAAAAATTCAAGAATCGCGCTCTTTTTGTTCTCTGTACCAAAACTAACAATACCCTGCGCCCGGTTTACATAAAAAACCCACATAGGAATCCCGTATGAACCGGCTATTCCAGGAAAAAAACTGGCAAATGGTTTTGCCAAATCATAATTATCTATCACAAATTTCCCGTCATCCTGCAAATAATACTTCACTTTACGCGATTTATTCACTTTCTTCTCCTGATTTTTTGTTGCACGCTATTGCATCCTTTGTTTATTCTATAGTTAATACTGTATTTTTTAAGTTAAATACCGCATACAAAACAATAATTATCATCTTTAAGTACAATCTTTTCCATGATTATAAATTTATTGAATTAAATGGTTAAATCCGTGGGGAGGAAGATCATATATCCAGCATCAAAATATTCTTAAAACTTTAAGCGTTTAAACCGGCTTTTGCAGAGCAAGGTACTCTTCCAGATATGCCCTGTCCTGACTGTCAATAAAAGTGAATTCAACACCCACAGGAAAGACATCTCTGCCGATATCATCTTTTTGATTTAAGACTCCTACCCAGCGCACACTTGCCTCAGCAATTGTCATATCCGGATTATTAGGGACGTCAATACTTAGATCTAGATTTTCATTTACCTTCGGTCTTTTTAAGCTAAGCAGCTTTGCGCCGACAAGGCTGACATCCTGTGTAAACCCCTCAGATTTCATGCTCTGATCTACCCCGGCAGAAAATTTAATAAAAAGTGAACTGCCTAATCTTTGGATTTGTCGTCTTTCTTTCATAACAACCTCCTTGATTATGTCGAAGTTATTATACCATTACAACACTATTTTATCAAGCCGCTTGTAAAAAAAACGGCCTCAAGAGATCAACCCAGCAGTTTATCGGCCAGATTTCTCATATTCGCAAATATTCTATTCTCAATATCAGATTCAGATAATCCAGCGCCAAGCGCAATAGATCTAGCCCTTGGGGTTGTGACCAGATTCTCAGGAGAATGCGTATCTGTATTCAGAACAAGCTTGGCACCGGTTTTTAGAGCTGTCTTAACTACATGTCCATTGCTGTAGCAATGTCCGCTCCTGGTGGTGATCTCCAGCGCAACTCCCATCGAGGCAGCTATTGCAGCATCATCTTCACTAATCAACCCGGGGTGAGCAAGAATATCCACTTTCGCGGATATGGCCGCTTTATTTGTACCGCTTATAACCGGCTCAACAATAGTCTCCCCATGTCCGACAACAATACGCGCTCCATTTTTCCGGGCATATTTAACCAAATCTTCAAAATCAGACGGCGGAATATGCGTAAGCTCAACGCCTGGAATCAATTTAATCGCAACCTTTGGCTGAAGATCCCGGCAAACCCGCACGATCCTCGGCAATACGTGATCAATATTTGAAGAGTCCGCGTGATCTGTAATTCCAAGAACTTCATACCCAATCACCTCTGCTCTTCGTATCAGCTCAGAAGGCAGCAAAACACCATCACTCAATAAAGTATGTGTATGTAGATCGATCATTTTCATATCGCTATAATATCAATCATCCTTAACTAACATTCAGTATCTTTAGCCCTTTTTTCTGTCAACCTTTTCAGGATAACACAGCTTCGCTTTTAACTCGCAACTTGTCACTAGTAACTTGTAATTAAAATTTTGGTGCCCCTGAGACGAATCGAACGTCCGGCACACGGTTTAGGAAACCGTTGCTCTATCCTTCTGAGCTACAGGGGCACTTAAATTTAAATATCTGTAATTAAAAGACTTAACTATATTAACATCCTTGCTGGTTTCTGCCTGTTTAGCCTCTGGTGACCATATAGTGACCATTTGTTTTCCTAATACATCAACCGCATGCTTTTTATGTGAAGGTGAAAGATGCGCATATCTTAATGTCATTTCAATAGACCTATGCCCCATTAATTCTTGTACCGTTCTAATATCTATTCCTAACATTACAAGTTGAGATGCGTATGTATGTCTTAAATCGTGGAACCGAAAATTAATTATACCAGCTTTCTTTAAGGCTGTAAAGAATGCTCTGTTTACTTTATTATAAGGAGAGCCATCTTTCTTGCAAAAAACATAAGAACTAATAGGATTTTTACGAACTGATATCAAACAATGTTTAACAACATCATTTAAGGGAACTTCCCTCATCTTCCCATTCTTAGTATCAAGCAAATAGATAATATTGTTTTGTATATCTATATTTTTCCACTTAAGACCTAGAATCTCTCCCTTCCTCATTCCAGTATTCAGAGCCACGATTACTATAGGTTTTAAATGGTCTGCACAAGAACTAATTAATCTACCTATTTCTTCTTTTTCTAAATGACGTACTATACAGTTATCCTCTTTGAATAACTTAACTTTTCTGACAGGATTATCCTCTATTTTTCCCCATTCAATAGCTTTATTAAAAATACACTTAAGACAAGCTAACCCAAGTTCCGCAGTTTCAAAA
>JAKLQT010000054.1 GCA_022013205.1 Candidatus Omnitrophota bacterium
ACATGCGGATTATATAAAATAATTAAAAGGGGAAACATATATTTTTTTAATTTTCCGCGGTTATCAGCATAAAATACCATGGGGCCAAAAAAAAGCTATGCCTTATAATCACCTGAAAAAGTATATAAAAATTCGTTTTAAAAATTATTTTTACAATCTATTCTTAATATTGGTATCTGTGCAAACTTATTTCAAGAACAAATACAATAATTTAAAAAAAAGCATATATTTTATTATAAACCACCTGCGTTCACCGCCAATATTAGAAATGATATTCTGATACTTTTCTGTTCAAAAAAACCGGCTGAAATTCTGAACTTATTAAATAATAGGAGGAAACATGAAAAAAATATTAGTACTTTTAATTATAGGGATATTTTCACTCTCACTTGTTTCAAACGCATTTTCAGCATCACCCCCGTTCCACGACGGGGATCTTGATTATAACTGCTACCCAACAGATGCTTGTAATGCAGCTAGCACTGAGCCTGGAACATATATTTTAGATGTCAGAACCCCTTCTGAATGGATATGGGTGGGCCATCCGGGGAAAAATAAAGTTGGCGCCGGCGTTGAGTTAGAAGGAAAGGTTCTTAATATTCCCTGGAGTTTATGGAAATTCGACAATAAAACTGTTGCCTTTGTTATGGTAGGTAATGATCATTTTGAAGAAGATGTGCAACAAGCGATTGATGAACTTGGTATTACAAAAATAATTACAATGTGCCGAAGCGGGACACGCAGTGTTTATGCAGCAGAAGTGATTGAAGCCATGGGCATACCTGCTATAAATATGTTGACCGGCTTTGAAGGCGGCACAGATAGTAGTACTGGCTACAGGACAAAAAATGGATGGAAAGTAGATAGTTGCCCATACAACTATAGCGCTACAGGGGTCTATCTAAACAGAAAAGCTTTAAACAAAGAGCATTAAGAATAAAAACTATTTATGTATTAAAAAAATCAGCCGGTTTTTGAATAGAAAAATTTAATGTGCAAGAAACCCCATCTAAAAATGGGGTTTCTTGCTTTTAAGATAGCAGTGACCGATGAAAGCCACAACTTTACATATGAGCTATCAGCTATGCCTGTCCGCCATACGTTCTGGAGGAAGCCATAAGCTAAGGACTATTTTTACTTTTTACTTTTTACTTTTAACTTTTTACTTTTTACTTTTAACTTGTGTAATCATATCGCCTGCCCAACAAGAATGCCTTTATCTATCTGCCTGGGGCAAAATAAAGGCGGTTGGCTCTGGAGGCTGATTCTAAGCATGTTCTCTAATTTTGTCTGCCTTAACGCGTATAAATTATCATCCTTATCATACACACCTGTTTCAATAATAAAGGAATTAACCGCCTTGGGGATTAATTTGCCTACGGATTTACCTTCTTCGACCAGCCCGCGAATTCCGGTAGAAGAAATCCCCATCTGGTCTCTGGGCAGTTTAAATTTATAGGGGTAAATAACTGTATTAAAGTTACCATTTTTCTTATACTGCCCCGTATCTTCAATTCTTTTTCCTTCTCTATCCATAACAACAAATTTATTATACGCGAAAAGCTCTGCTAACTCTTCCTCAGAATGCATGCTTAATGTTGCCTTCATCGCGTCCACCCCCACAATAAAGCAGCTCTCTATTTCCTGAGCATAAAATTTCTTATAATACTCTCGAATAGCTTCTCCCATTTTTAAAAACAACCCTGTATTAACCATTAAAAACTTATCCGGAACACCTTTGCCCTGCTCATACAATTCATCCAGGGCCGCTTTAAGCGTAAGTGCTCTATCCTCAAGCGACATTCCTTTAATAGATTTTCGGACATGTTTGGTACCCAGCAATACAATTATTTCATCCAGTTTTTCGCCTCCAGGCAATTCAACTTTTTTCGCCATATTTATCAGCTCAAGATGGGTATTATGTAATGGATTAGATGTAAGGGCAACAATCCCCACTCGATGGGGCTCTTTTCGTTTTTCTGTTTCCCTGTATTCGGCAACAGAAACAGCCGCAGGATTTTCATCTGAATTTACCTGTTCGATAATTTCACGCACCAGTTTCCATTGCGAAAAACAATTTCGCGCGCTCCATTTGTTTACCGCCAGCACATCAGCTGCAAATCCATCCCAATCCTGATCGTCGAGCACCTTTGCCGCGCCGGCCATATTCTCAAAAAATTTTAATTCCCGCGGATTATCCTTAATCCTTTCCATGGTCTTCCAGCGGACAAGCCAAATAAACTGCTGAATAAACCTGGCCCTTAACATCTCAGGGATCACCCTGATTTCATCCTCACTTAACGGATACCCTGCTTTCTGCGCGGCCATCTGATAGTCAATAACCCATTTCTTTAATTCCTCTATATTAAATACCGCCCCCTCTTTGTTAAGATCATAAAACAAACTGCGCGCAACATCGTAAATCCGTACTTCTTCCCGCGCTGTATCCCAATCGCAAACAAGCGCTATCTTTTGTTTTCCATTTTTTTCTTTTTCATATAAAACGTTTTCCGGCCGAAAATCACCATGAATTATACAACGGGGTAACTTTTCATATCCCGGTTTTAAATTTTCGGTTAAAACACCAATCTGTTTTTTGAAAAAGGAATAATTATCAACAAAAAACTTTTCCGCCGGAGTTAATGTTTCAATCCTCCTGTCTTGTAATTTATCGTATTGCGCGCTCAGCTTCTCTTCTCTTTTATCTATTCTGTTAAATTCAAGAATTGTATCGGTTATTCTTTCTCCTTGAAGCGGTTTAAAACGTTTATCCATGGTATAAGCATTCAGTTTTGCCAAAAATTCTGCCCCATCCTGTTTCATTTGGGGAGTTAAATCATCAAGGCCCACACTATCCCCCTGAATATATTTATATAAAGTAAAGATATCTTCATCCTCTAAATACACAGAGGTTCCTTTACGGGTAAGCATAATCTCCGGTATTACAAAACCTTTGTCACGGCTAAGCAAATATTTGAATAATTCGGCCTCCCATAAAGTCCCATTTCTGTCCCAGCCCGACTGTCTGAGCACTACTTTTTCAATCTTTTCATCCGCGGCTTTTTTTTCTAAAATAAGGACATTGCTGTCATAGCCTTCATCCGGAACTGATTTGTTTTCCTGCTCTAGCTGCTTAAGGCCATAACTTTTTGCGACATTTTTTATTTTGTTTCGATTAATAGTAACTTTTTCATCACGATGAATGGCTTGTTCTCTTTTTTGCCTCAATTTTTTAATTACCCGAGGTAAGTATTCAATAATATCACTGGCAATAAGTCCGGCATCTTTTTCATCTGACGCTAAATCCGCGGCCCGGCTATGCATATAAACCCCTAATTGGGCCGCATCATAAACAGAAAGGCCCTGGCCGATTAAGCTTGAAATGACACCGCTGAGCACATCTCCTGTGCCGGCAGTAGCCATATTGCGATTACCCGCTGTATTAACGCAAAGATTCCCCTGGGGATCGGCAATTACTGTCGGCTGCAGTTCATCTCCTTTTAATACGACAACAACATTATAGGCCGCGGCAAATTCCCGGGCCGTGTCATGGCGGTGTTTTTTGATATAATCAATTGATTCACCTGTTAATCGAGACATCTCTCCCAGATGCGGGGTAATAACCACTTGGCCATCAGCATAACGCAAAACTGATGGTTTTTTTGCTATGGCATTAAGCCCTCCGGCATCCAGAACAATAGGAATCTTTGCTTGTCTTAAAAGTTTATACACCATTTGGCTTGTTGGATTCTTTTCTGTTTTCAACCCAGGGCCTAAATTCAAAACCGATATTTTTTTATCCCTAATATTTTCAAGGATTGCCTCTGCCGAAGACAACCCGAATACTTTTTTATTTTTTTCCAGCCTCCCTGGTTTAAACCCATGATAACAATATGTAATTAAACTTTTCATACCCGCCCAGATTCCATTTTTCACATAAGGTAATAAAACAGGCATAACCTCTTTTAACTTGGCCTGATTAAAATCCGAGATCAGATGTTTCATTACCCCGCCATAGGCCATCCCCGCTCCGCTGCGCATCGCTGCCTCTGTCGCTAACTGCACTGCTCCCATATATTCGACATCCCCTCCAACCACCAGCACTTTGCCTTTTTTGTTTTTAAAATCAACCGGGCTGCCCTGGGGCATTAGAAAGGCTGCTCCTTCAGCGGTAATCTTCACCTCTTTCCAATCCTTATCCAGTCTCGCGTCTAAAAATAAAACAATTTTGGGAAAATCCGCATCCCTGGTTAATATTTTAATATCCTTTTCCCAGCGCTCAGCCTGCCGTGAAGGAGTAAAGTTATATACCCGCGTTGTAAATCCTAATTCAGAAAACACCTTAACCGCTTCTTTTATGCTGTAATATTGCCAGCTTTCTTCGCGCTCTACTTCCCAGCGAGGATCTCCCACATAAAGATATTCACAGACAAAACGCAGAAAATCCTGCTTGGAGAGTTTGACCCTGTTCCGGAGGAGCCCGAAAAAGATTTTTTTAAACCGTATCTTTTTAGGCAGGAATTCCATGGCAAAACGGTAAAATTTCTTCCGGGTATCCTTGTTTTTAAACCGAATGCTTATTATTTCATCGCGTTCATCCTCAGCTGCCTCTGCCCCGTCATACCAGAGCAAATGCCCATGCGGCTTTAAAAGCGGTTTAATATTTTCTATTGTTTTTCTTACATATTTTTTCCCCAATTCCACATCAACCGGTTTTGTCGTATCCTGGTCTTTGCGTCCATAAACATTAAAAACCTCATGTCCAACATTAACTACTAAAACAACATCAAACCGGCCGGCAAGATCACTCAAATCTCCATCGACAATGTCTCTTCTGTTATAGTGCACACCAGAAGCAGCCTGCTTTGCCTCATCAATAATATCCGGGTTAACATCTGTTGCCATATATGTTATATTCGGGTTATCATGAAACCTTTCTTTTAAAACCCGCAGTTCAATTGCCTGTCCGCACCCGATAGATAAAACCGCTATTTTTGATCCCTGTGCCAATAATCTTTCTATCTCATCAGCCGCCTTATCCATAACCATACCCTTGCCCTCTTTTATCTTGCAAGAGGCCATCATATCACTTAAATATTTAACCAGCGTCTGCCCTTTAAGCTGGCCCTGAGCGTATTTCTCGAACCGTTCATAAAGATAGTCACGTTTTATCAATTCCTGCACAACCGGAGGAACAAGCCCTTCTATAGAATCCCCTTTTTTTAAATGGATTCGCACCAAAGAAGAAGTAACATCCTTATATTTCTTATCAAAAGACATCCTATGCAAGCTGCCCGAGTATTTTTCGTCATATTGAGGATTTTGTTCCAGAAAACTATACAGATTCCGGCCTTGGCGCTCAGCAACGATGAAATTATAATCATCAAACAGTTTGTTTAATACCTTTTCTTTTTCCTGATATTGCCAGTCAATCATCCGTTCAAAGGAATTCATGCCCATAACAAAATAAATATCCGCGTTAGGATCTTTTTCTTTTATGCTGCTGCCAATGTCACGATATAAGGTATCTTCACAAAGCATAACATCATAATCCGGTTTGCCTTTTATATACAGCCTCAGCATTTTTTCTCTTTGTTCTAAACTTATTCCTTCAACTTTATCACCTTGCGCGTAATCAGTAAGCGCTAAAATAACTTTATCCAGATTATGTTCCTTTTTTGCCTTTTCAATCATCGCTTCTATGGAAACAGTAATCGGATTAAAAGAGCTGACTAAAACCCCAACCTTAGGCCTTGCCAGAGGAGATTTTTTTCTTACTCCAAAGGAAACATCGCGTTTGCAAACGAAATTTTCAAACCCCGCTTGAAATGACGGTATTTGCACACAGCTCTTAGGGCTCAAACAGCTAATATCCTCCTCTTCGCACCAGGCATTGGAAAGAAAACACGCTGACATAAGCGCTTGAATCAATAGCACAGCTATGCCCCTGAATAACAGCCTATATGTTTTATTTTCGTAAATATTCATATTTTAACTCATCTCTTGATTTCAACTTCTTAACAATTAAAAATAACGATTTAAAAGTATACCATATCAGTAAAAAAGCTGCAAAAAAAGTTTTGAAAAATAGAGGATGAGCCTGAAGTTAAATAGTTCTTTCCTAATTAAGGTTCTTTCTTGTTTGGGGTGGAGAAAATCATGTAAATACTTATGCTGCAAGGTGATCGCTAAACTCTACGCTATTCACTGTAAATTGCAGGATTGCAAATTAGGACGTAAGCCTGAAAGTTTTGGTTCAAGGATGAACCAAATCCCATTTTCCCCTTTAGAACCGATAAATTCGCAGAAAGTTTGAGACGCGGAACCTGTCCCGTAAAATGCGGGGGAACTCTCCGCCAAGGCGGGTCTGACAGTCCTGCCCTTATTTATCATTTCTTTTAATCTCTTTATGTTAATTAATTTAATATTATTGACTGTGCCGACAAGGAGCTGGGGCAGAGCTAAGTTAATAGAACTTAATAAGCACAGATGTCCCCTTTTCTTGTCTTTTTTATTTTACCACGGTTATCGAATCGCTAGTTTCTGTGTTTTTAGATAAATCGTAAGCACAACCTGCTTTAACAATATCGTTCACGCTGAAAGTATAGGTTGTTCCGTTTTTCGGATTCTTTACCACGTTTGATTCCAGTGTTACTTTACCGTCTGAATCGGTTACGCCAACATCGGCATCAGAAGTCGCGTTGCTCCAGGAACCATACACTGTCGCTCCTTCTACCGAACTGCCGTTTGCATCAACAATGGTTACAGTTGCCAGCGCTTTGGTAAATTGATTTTTGCCTGCGGTTCTGGCACTCAAAGCCATGGTAATATCAGCTATACGCATGATGGCAGAGGATTTCTCGTTTATCGTGGCCGCAGTCGTCATAGTATTGTCAGCAGTATCTATTTCTCCGTCAACTATGCCAGCTTCTCCTTTGAGAATATGCTCACCAATGGACGCGTCAGTGGTATCCCAGTCAAACAAGACAGTAGCCGAAGCTCCGGCATTCGGGGAGACATTTTGAGAACTTATTAAATTGTTATCTGTAGTATCAGTCAAGCTTATCGTGATTGTCTCAGTATAGGTACCTTGATTCTCAACGGTTACTGGGACTGAAACAACATCGCCCTGATATGCTTGCAAAGGAGCATTGATCGCGGCAACAGCAACATCATGAACCGGTTCTTGAACCGTAACTATTGTATACATGGAATTGTTCGCGGTATTAGTTTCTCCTATAACCGGGCTCACTGCTGCCTTGAGGACATCATCACCGATTAATGCGTTAGCAGTATCCCATGAAAAGGGTAAATCTGCTGTTCCTTTTGCAGATAAGAATACTCCCTCCTGAGTCCCTATTATCATGCCGCTTGTGGTATCAGTTAAGGTAACGCTAAAGGATTCATAAAAATCACCCTGGTTAGCCACGCTTACTACTACCGAAACCTCATCACCTTGAAGACACGAGGACGGCGCAGATATACTTGTAACCGCGACATCATGAATTTTTTCTCCCGCATAGTTAAGCGCGGCATAGGCATTTACTATCCCCCAGCCATATTCCTGGTCCCAGCCTGTCTGGCCTTTATCTTCTGCTGTTGCTTCTAATGCTTTTTTAATCTTATCCGGCCCAGTAGTTCCATTGGCAATCACCAAAGCCGCTACTCCGCAGACATGCGGCGCGGCCATAGAAGTACCCTGATAAAACCAATATCCGAAGTTACCGGGGTCATTGCTAAAAGTCTGCTGCAGTACGCCATCAGCATATCCATCATTATTCTGGTCAACATTTAAATCTCCGCCAGGAGCAGCAATATCCAAATAGCTGCCGGTATTGGAATAGTAGGCTCTGTTTTCATCAAATCTGGTTGCGCCAACCGCAATGCAATAGGCATCATAGGCAGCGGGGTATGCGGGTAAATTTTCCTGCTGGTACTCATTCCCCGCGGCACAGACAATCGTGACATTTTTATTATAAGCATAGGCAAGCGCATTTTCTAAGATAATCGCTGGGCTGGCCCCCCCTAAACTCATATTAATCACGTTAGCCCCGTTATCTGCGGCAAAGTAAATGCCCTCGGCAATATCTGCGTAGGTTCCTGAACCGGCAGAGTCAAGAACCTTAATCGGCATTATGGAAGTGTTAAATGCCACCCCAGCTGTTCCTAAATTGTTGCTCGTGCTCTGAGCGATTGTTCCGGTTACGTGCGTACCATGGCCCTCGTCGTCATTGGGATGGCTATCATTATTAACAAAGTCATATCCGGGAACAAATGAGGTATTGGCAAGGTCCGGCGCCTTTATATATTTTCTGCCATAATTTTCATAAGCAACACCTGTATCAATCACAGCCACGATAACACTCGGACTACCGGTCTGAACATCCCAGGCTGCTTCTATGTGAATGCCGCCGTACGCAGAATTATCCATATGCCACTGGTAAGAATAATAAGGATCATTGGGAACCATCGATGCCAACGCAATAAAATTCGGCTCCGCGTATTCAATATTAGGATTCCGGTTATATATGACGGCCATCTCTTCTACGTTTTTATTCCGGGGTATCCTGAGACGTTTAAACCCGCCCCGTTTGCTTAACGATAGGACAGAACAACCCTGGCGTTGATTTATCTCCCTGATTACGTTATCAGAAACCCCTCTTTTGAATTTTACAATGATCTCAGCCGGCGCATATTTTGGCCCTTCCATCGTCCTTGTCAGCTTTTTTTCAAAAAAACTCTCCTGCCCAAAACTCAGGCCGGTAAAAGCGAAAACAAAAAAGGCCACACTTAACCACACCAGATTTTTCTTTAGCTTTTCCATCTATTTCCTCCTATGAGTTTACTAAAAATATTTTGAAAATAATTATTTAGCTTTCTTACTATCCTTAAAATAAGAGTATACCTCTAAATAAGACATTGTGCAAACCGAATAATTCTATTCAGGAGTTAGGGATATTGCTCAATGATAATAAAAATTTTAGAGTATACCATATCAGCAAAAAAACTGCAAAAAAAGTTTTGTAAAATAGAAGATGAGACTGAAATTCAATGGTTCTTTAGTGTTCAGGCTGCAAAGTTGATCTTCGGGAATTTTCTCTTGCCCTGGCACGTTAAAGTCCGCTCCGCCTAATACGGGATTCCATTTTAAAATTGGAAAATAAAAATCCCTCGCAACATTTTTCATTGCAAGGGGTTAAAGAAAAATTGCCTCCCGGAACAACCACTTATCAAACTACATTTTTACTCCCTCTTTACTCCTCTCTGCCTCCATAATTAGATTGATCGCTCAATAATACCCGATATATCCAAAGATGATTCATTGCCCGTTTTAGTTTTTTCACTAACCACATTTAGATTTATTATCCGGGAATCTATAGCTTCTATATCTAAGTCATCCTTTTCCAGGGAATAAGGTTCTATCTGCCATAAAGAGATATCATCTAAAAATTGATTATATTTTCCTTGTTTTTTTTCCGGATCGAATATTCGCGCGATAACTTCCTTCAGTTTGCCCCAGTCTAAATCTCCCGATTCGCGGAGAACTATATTATAAAGCTTAAACGCGGCATCCGCCATCTCCAGAGAATACTCACTAACATAATGATGATAGAATGAAATCCAGCATAAAAGAGCTTGACGTTCCCGCAGATTTTGATATTCGCGAATCCCCTGATAGTATCTGTGCATGAGAAATTTCTTGCCATCCTCCAGCAAGCCTTCCATATATTTAATCTGCTCCTCCATCGCTTCTAGCCCATAAGGAGGCGACGTTTGCCATGCTTTATCCCGTTCTTTCGCGAAATATTCATTTCTAAATTGCTCATTATCAGGAACATTTTTCGCGACTAATTCCGAAAAAGACCTCTCAACTTTTTCTTCTAAATCTTTATCCGAACAACGCGATAAAATTGAACGCATACTTTGCCGTAAATGTTTTTTATAAATAGCAAAATCATAATCCTGCGATTCATCAGTTAAATCCTTAAAGTGGTTTAAAATCACTCTTTCTTTTCCATGATTGTCCGGAGTAAGGGGAAAACTGTACTTGTGGAAATGCGGACATTTATCTACAACGCCGGCTATCTTCCACGCTGCCTTCTGTTGTTTAAAAAAAAGGCGCAAATACGATTCGATCAATTTGACTTTATCTTCATTCTTCATCCCCTTTTGTTCAAGCACCTCTATCAGCCTGCTCTCTACCGACATCCATGTCGCTTTTTTCACTAAAACCTCGCCAAAGCGTTGTATTTTTTGCCGGTTACCATCAACATCCACGATAACACTCTTCTGGTTTTCGCTAAAATCAAGAATAGCCGATTTTACCATTAAATCTCCCATTCGCGGCTTTAATACCTTTTTATAAAATTCCTTAAACTTCTCAAAGCTCTCTTTTTCTAAAGGCTTTAATAAAACTATGCCGTACTGCCCTCTTTTTTTCGGATAAAATTCAGTTGCCGGAAAAGGATCATCTACGACACGTTCCCTTTCTAAAAACTTCGTACTAAATAACTGTTTTTCAATACTTTCTTTACAAATCGCGTTCAATTTACTAATAAGATAATTTATATCAATATTTAACGCCCTTAAACACCAGCTCTCTAATTTATCTAATGTGCCCTGTTTCCAGCGCACCCACAAAGATTCAGCAATAGATTGACTTGAAACCCGTATCCAATTCTCAATCGTTCCCGATGCTTGCTCAATCCAAGGGATTACATATTTAGCATCTTCTTCCCTCTTCATCTCTAGAACAGCGGCAACATCCATTTCTTTTTTTTCGTCTTCTTTAGCCCTCTTTCCTCTTCGATACATGGTTATATCGGGATCTGCAAATACTTCGAAGCCAAAATTTACCAAAGAATTTACTTGTTCACTGGCAGTAACCCCTATCCCTTCAATGAGCAATATCCCTGTACCCGGTAAAAACCGCTGCAGGAAATCCCTTAGCTTTCCTTCCTGAAGATGATACCATCTTCTACCTACAACTAAACACATTTTTCCCCACTCATCTTTAGGGATATAGGAACGAACACCATTAATAAAAAGAATATTCTCCTCTTCCTTTTTTTCTATCTTAAACTGTAATGTATTTATCCGCATCGCATCTGACTGCTCTGCCTTATATTCTAAAACAGGCGTTCCCTGTTCAGATACCTTTAAAAAAATAGTCTCAGGATTAACCTTTTTGTGCTCTTTTTGGTAGGCGCCTAATTCTTCCTCAAAAATTAAATCCACAGTATCCAATCCAACCTTGTTTTTAGCTACAACATACTCGGAATCGCCAATACCAATCAATACCTCATTTTGTGCTGTCTTTCTTGTATGCACAATATAGCTGCCCAGCTCAATTTTTTCGCCTTTTTTCTCCTCTTCCCCGTCTTCGGTTGTATATAATAAATACTCTCCTGTCTTATCCTTTTTTAAAGTCACCCGCAATGAGCCGTTGCGGATAATAATATTTCCGTCTTCGTACCCAAATTTAAGCCTCGCCCGTGACGGGCCAACGTCAAACAACGGTGTATATGCTGTTCTGCCAAAGATATTTTTAATTGCGCCGGCTATCTGCCGCTTAATCTGGAATTTTTTTGTCACATCCTCGGTCGTCTTTTTAGTTACCGGGTCAATCGGCCGTTCATTTTTAGGTAAGATATTATGGTCAAATGTGGAAACAACCGTCCCCCTTAATTTATCATAAAATGCCTTTAGCATTTTTAGAAATGTAGTCTTGCCGCTTGCCCCTAAACCAACTACTACTCCCGTAACCGGGCCCATTTTCTTTTTTTTTGCCTTCTCAATAAAATTTTTAGCATAATCCCCAATAGCCTGCTCCGGAGTAAATTCACGATTACTTTCCATCTGTATCTGCTGAACAATAAGATCATATCCTTGTACAAAATGATGTACAATTGTCTGAACTTCGGCATCTAAAGCCTTCCTTTGCGCGTAAGATACGAACTCTCCATCATCCTTAGCTAACTCTCCAAGCCTTACTGTTTTAGAAATAATTTCATAAGTGCCGGTAATTTCCGATCTATTCATTTGTAAAGACGGAGAAAGGCAATCGCGAGACTGCCGCGACACCAACTCCGAAGCAGCCCAAGACATATTCACTAATAAAAACGCCTGGATGACTATAAAAGAAACAATCCTGAGCATTATCTGCTGTTTTTGAGATTTTATTTCTGGCTTTTTCATCGTTATCTTTTTAAAGTTAAATTATTCTTTCTAAAAGAATCTGATTACACCGATTAAAAATCCTATTACACTAATATACTAATAGAAATTAATTTCTATAATCTTTTATTAATCTGTGTAATCATGGGGCATTTTTAAGCTGTTTTAATAACTCACAAATCATTAAGTTATAGAAATTAGCTAAGAATGGCCCCTTTATATGGCCCTCTCAACAAGAATCTCCGCTTCAAATATTCCAGGCCCGGGATTGCAGGCCCCATTATTTTGCCGAACTTGCGGACTTCTTTCCTCATTGTAAATCAGCCTCAATGCCTTATAAATTTCCCCCTGTGAAATATCAGCAGGGATTGTGTTTTTTTGGGTATATTCTTTGATTACACTCCATATTTCCCAATGGAATAAATATCCTAATTTTTCCGATTCCATGGGGATAATAATATCGTTCGGATTGATATATTTTTGCTAATTTTTTCCGAAATATCCACGCGCAAATTTTTGAAAAACCTGGAAAGTTCTCTCCATGGGAGCAGTTTCGTCGGGCCATTCTCTATAGTCTTTTAAATATTCCCACAACATCCTCGATATATCCAGCCAGCGAAACGCGATTGTCATAACCTCTCGTTTTCCCTCAGGAAAATCCCCTATCTCTAAAACACGATCAAGGTCTTTGGCGGTAAATTTTATCCCTTCAGGAGTTTTCACTTTAGCAAAATTTCCAAAGTGAGGGAATCGGTGTATAAATCCAGCGCCATGAATCTTCCTCAAAAGTCCGGCTAAGGCCTCCACGTGTTCCTCGTCATCTTTGGGATTGCATCTATCCTCCTGAACTGATTCCATCGCGAATAACACAAAGCCGACTTTCTCCCCTTTAAAAAGTAAGTTATTATAATAAGCTTCTCCTATGGGAAAATCTACAGGAATATTCTTCGCCATAAACTTTTTATGATACTTAAATTCCCGTTTAGCATTTCCGTAGAACATCGTTCCAAAAGGGGTATTGATCGGCCCGGTATTTAAAATCTCACCATCATTATTCGCAGTTGGAACCCCCTGTGTTTTCCCTGCTCCCTCGACATACTCAAGAACTTCATTGTTGTCAACCTGCGGAAGTACTCCTTTTAAACGTAACGCCTTTATTGTCATTCCTATGTATTCTATCGGTTTCTCAAGCACAATAATATCAGAACGCCCATCATCTATTCCTCCGGTATGATCCTCAGTAATTATTTGTCTTATCTTTTCTAACACTGTCGAATCTTCGTCCCTAACCTTTAGCTGAGAAACTAATTTAAGAAATTTATACTGTATGTGCAGCGTAGCAGGAAAATCTCCATTTAGATTTAGTCCTTTTCCTGTTTCCAGGCGGAAACCGGTTAAATCTCCCAAATCCTCTGTTAACGCTCTAAACTCTATCCGAAATGATTGTGTCTGCATACAAACATTAGGGGACAACATCATCGCCGATTCTTTTCGGCCCTTGTAGAAAATCTCAGTTTGCTCATATAAAGAACCCTCTTCTTTTATCAATCCACTTTTTTTTTGAAAAAGGAGCCCTGGATTCAAGGCAAAGCCCAGCATTACAAACGCTTGGATCAGCGCCATAACGGTTATTTTACATGCAGCATCCAGCTTTCTATTTTTTAAGTCATACATAATTACCCATAACAAGCTGTGAACATTAAGCAGGAATTGAAAAAGCATTAAAGTATACCATAATTTCCGGATTTTTCAATCTCAAGTCTTGCAAAACAAGAATAACGAAGCTAGCCCAAGTTCCGCACTTTGGATATGAAATAAAAATTTTCAGGTTATGAGAGCATTTGGATTTAACCTAAATTATCTTGGTAGGATAGTGACCGTTCTTTAAAATAATCCAGTAGAAAGAAATGTAGTGGA
>JAKLQT010000002.1 GCA_022013205.1 Candidatus Omnitrophota bacterium
GATAATTTGGTTCAGATAGCTCACAATGTTATTATTGGTGAGAACTCTATTGTGGTCGCGCAGACAGGCATTTCCGGCAGCACGATTATTGGTAAAAACGTAACCTTAGCCGGACAGACGGGAATTATCGGACATATTACTATCGGTGATAATGCGGTGGTAGCTGCCCAGGCAGGGGTTACTAAATCTGTCCCCGCGAATACCTGTGTTTCCGGTTATCCGGCCAAACCACATAAGAAGGCTAAAAGAATTAATGCGTGTGTCCAAAAACTTCCTGATTTATACAAGTTGGTAAATAAATTAGAAGAAAAAATTGCTGCTTTAGAGTATGCTTTAAAGGAAAAAAATGGTTGAAAACCAGTGTACAATAAATAGATCTGCTGGCCTTAGCGGCATTGGTTTACATACAGGCCAAAAAGTTAATGTGAAATTTAAACCGGCTGTTGAGCATCAGGGTATTGAATTCGTAAGGACTGATCTTGATGGTAAGCCGCGTATTAAAGCTCATATGTCTAACCTTATTGAAAGGCCCCGCCGGACTTCTATTGGAATTCAGAATGTAGAAATTCATACAATTGAGCATGTGCTGGCTGCTTTAGCCGGCTTAGGCATAGATAATATTACTATTGAAATGGACGCGGAGGAATTACCGGGTTTGGACGGCAGCGCTTTGCCTTTTTTGGAGCTTCTTAAAAAAGCAGGTATTAAGGAACTTAACGCAGCCAGGAATTATTTCCAACCCAAAGAGCCGCTATACATGGAGGAAGGCGATTCTTCGGTATTGATTCTGCCGGCTAATGATTTTCGTATTTCTTACACAATGAGTTATCCTGATTCTTTGCTTAAATCACAATATGCTTCGTTTGAATTCAGCCCGGAAGTATTTGAAAAGGAGCTGGCTCCAAGCCGTACATTTTGCCTGCAGGAGGAGGCAGAAGAACTTACCCGGCAGGGGTTAGGTAAGGGAGCTAACTATGAAAATACTGTAGTTGTCGGCGCAAAGGGTATAGTTGAGAATACGCTTCGTTTTGAAGATGAGTTTGTCCGCCATAAGATATGCGATCTTATAGGTGATTTATACTTATTAGGCCATCCTTTAAAGGGACATGTCATCGGCATCAAAAGCGGGCATCCTTTAAATATCAAACTGTTAAAAAAGATCAAGCATTTACACGATCGGCAGACCCAGGCCAGCATTATGGCCAGCTCAGAAGGTATCAGCAATATAACTCCGCTTGATATTAATGAAATAAAAAGAATCCTGCCTCATCGCTATCCGTTTTTACTGGTAGACAGGATACTGGAACTTAAAGAAGATAAGTATGCTGTTGGGATCAAGAATGTAACCATAAACGAGCAATTCTTTCAGGGGCATTTCCCTGGACGCCCGGTAATGCCAGGAGTTTTGATCGTAGAGGCAATGGCACAGGTTGTCGGTGTATTGCTTCTGAGCAAACGTGACAATTTGGGCAAGCGTGCTTATTTTATGAGTATTGATAAAGTTAAATTCAGGCGTATGGTACTGCCGGGAGACCAGCTGCGAATAGAAGTTTCCGTACTGAAGCTCAAATCCAAGATAGGCCAGGCATACGGACGGGCTATTGTTGAGAATAAGGTTGTTGCTGAAGCAGTATTGATGTTTTCTTTAGGCGAATAAGACAGGTATTATTAGGCCTGGATAAAGGGATATTAAGATAAATTGATATAATTTGTCTCTGCTACCCCTTGGAATTCAAAGAATTTCCGGGACTAAGTTCTCGCAATGCTTTGCATCGTAGAGGGTCAAGGTATTCCATCCCATACCCCTTTTTTATGTTTCATTTATCCTTATTAATGGTATAATAACACTATAATGTTAGTAAAAAGTAAAATTCATCCAAACGCATTTGTCCATCCTAAGGCTAAACTGGGAAACGGAGTATGCATAGGCCCGAATACTATTGTTGGAGAATATGTAAAAATAGGGGCAGATACAGTTGTGGGAAGTTCTTGTGTTATCGAAGGAATGACTCAAATAGGTAAACGCTGCAAAATCCACACCGGCGCTGTAATCGGCAGTCCTCCTCAGGATTTAAAATATAAGGGAGAATGCACTAAGGTTATCATTGGCGATGATAATGTTATCAGGGAATATGTTACGATCAATCTCGGCACAGTGGATAAAGGCAGAACAGTGATTGGTAATAACAATTTACTCATGGCTTACAGCCATGTGGCTCATGATTGTTTGATTGGTGACGGAGTGGTTATTGCCAACGCGGGAACTTTAGCCGGACATGTTACGATCGAGGACAAGGCGATTATTGGGGGAATGTCTGCAATCCATCAGTTTTCGCGTGTTGGCAGAATGGCGATTATCGGGGGGTGCTCAAAAATCATTCAGGACGTGCCGCCTTTTTCCATGGTTGATGGCCATCCGGCAAAAGTTTACGGAATTAATAGTATCGGGCTTAAAAGAACGAAAATAGCCGCTAAGAGCATAGCACGCTTAAAAACGGCGTTTAAGATCCTGTTTAAAATGAAATTATCAACATCTACGGCTTTAAAGAGAATTAAAAAAGAAATTCCTAAAAATGTTTATGTTCAATATCTTGTTGAATTTGTTAAAAGTTCTAAACGAGGTGTGTGTAAAGGCAATTGATAATCTTTGCGGTATTACAGTTTAGAGTAGAGAGCGGCCAAACAATCGAGCTTTTCTGCTCTTTACTTGTTTTAATGAGAGTACATTAACGGAGAGTTCTGATTATGCAGACAATAGCACTAATTGCCGGCAATGGAACTTATCCTCTTGTTTTTGCTAAGGCAGCAAAGAAGGCAGGAGTGAGAATTATTGCTGTCGGCATAAAGGAAGAGACTAATCCAGAGCTTAAGCTGTATGTGGAAAAAATCTTTTGGATAAGCGCAGGGCAGCTTAAAAAGCTTATCCAGATACTCCAGAGTGAAAAAATAGAAAAAGCGGTTATGGCCGGACAAATAAATCATAAACTGCTTTTCAGCGATATAATACTGGATAGTGAATTAAGGGCATTGCTTTTTAAATTAAAGGACAAAAAGACAGATACTATTCTCAGCGGCATTGCACAGCGGCTTGGAGAACTCGGTATTGAGCTGATTGATTCGACTACTTTTATTAAAGATTACCTGCCTGAGCCTGGAGTGCTTACAAAAACAAAACCAAGTAAAGAACAGTTAGAGGATGTAGAATTTGGCCTTAAAATCGCAAAGGCAATCGCCGGCCTTGATATCGGGCAAACAGTTGTCGTAAAAGATAAAGTTGTCCTGAGCATCGAGGCAATCGAAGGTACGGATGAGGCTATTGCGAGAGCTAATCTTTACTGTAAAGGCGGTGCTGTTGTGGTTAAGGTGAGTAAACCGGATCAGGATATGCGATTTGACATACCGCTTATCGGTAAACAGACAATACAGACTTTAATCAAAGAGGATGCTGCTTTATTGGCTGTTGAGTCCGGCAAGACCTTATTTCTTGACCAGGAATACGTTTTGGATCAGGCGGATGAGCACGGTATTGTGATAGTCGCGATTTAAAGCGAAGAACGAGAAATAAGTTATAAATTACTAGTTATGAGTTACAAGTTCTCTATGATTTTTTTGTTATATGTATTATTGGAGTAACTACTGGTAACCGGAAAAAGTATTAACTATTGCAGGACAAGGCACAGCAAAATATTAGTTATATTGTTTATGATGCCCACGTAGCTCAGTTGGTAGAGCAAGGCTTTCGTAAAGCTTAGGTCGGAGGTTCGACTCCTCTCGTGGGCTCCATCCTGCGCTCTGTTACAACAGAGCTATGGATGGCAGGCCATCAATGAAAAAGGGCGTGTTGCGAAAATAGAGATACGTTGTACAAGCGAGTGAGCGAGTAACGCAGTAGATGCGCGTTTTGTAACAGCCCCAAGAAAGCTATTTATCCTCTGAACCCTGGCTAAAGGTAGGGCAAAAATAAAAAGAGGAGTGAATTGACCTTTCCCGTATCTCCGTGCTGGTGTGGTTAAGTCTTGACATTACCTTTTAGTGGGTGGGACGGATGATAGGTCAGATTTATAAACAAGGGGAAGATCTTTTGAGTAAGTTTAGTTATATGCTTAAAGAAAAGAATTTTTTTTGTTTTTGGCTCGGACAAATCATATCCCAGTTTGGGGACAGGCTTAATCAGATGGCCTTGATAGCGCTGATTTATAACCGTACCGGAGGTTCAGCTTTTGGCTTGGCTAAGATAATGTCTTTTACGATCATCCCCTCTTTTTTGGTCAGTCCTTTTGCCGGTGCTTATGTTGATCGCTGGAATTATAAATACACGATGATCATAAGTGATATTATCCGTGGTGTGCTGGTTTTGCTTATTCCTCTATGGGTTGTAAAAATGGATACACTTGTGCCGCTTTATATCAGCGTTTTCCTTGTTTTTACAACTAGCTGTTTTTTTCTTCCTTCAAAATTTTCGATCATTCCTGAATTGGTCGATAAAGAAAAGCTGCTGATTGCCAATTCTCTGACAAATACGACTATGCTGCTCGCGGCGGTGTTTGGGATAGGATTAGGAGGCACTTTGATAGAAAAAGTGGGGGCTAAGTCCGGATTTTATATAGATTCATTTACTTATTTTGTTTCCGGCCTGCTGCTTTGTTTTGTAAATGTAAAGAATAAAAATAAAATAAAGAATGATGCGGCTGATGATACCACGATAAAAAACGGGTCTATATTTTCTGATATAAAAGAGGGGATTAAATATGTCGCTGCTAATCCTTATCTGCGTTTTGTGTTTTCTACTATTTTTATGCTTATGTCAGCTGCCGGAGCGCTTTATATCGCGGCGATTGTTTTTATCCAGCAAGTTTTCAGTTCAGTGACCAGAGACCTGGGTGTATTGTCAATATTCATGGGAGGTGGTTTTTTTCTGGGAGCCTTGATATGCGGAAGATTTTTTAATAAGATCTCCAAGGTTAGGGTTATATTCTTGAGTATGATTGCCAGCGGTATTTTCATCGGCTGTTTCGCTGTTTTATTAAAAATGTTTCAGCAGCTTTATATAGCAATGATACTTTCTGTATTAATAGGCATAGGTGTGGGGCCGATTTTTATTTCCGGAAATACATTAATACATGAGGTTATTAAGTCCAATATGAGAGGGAGGATATTCAGTATTTTAGGCATAATC
>JAKLQT010000055.1 GCA_022013205.1 Candidatus Omnitrophota bacterium
AACCCGTTGAAAAGCGGGGGCTCCCGCCTATGGCGGGATCCGGCGAAATTAAGAAAGACGCTGCCGGAGCAAAGCCACGGGTCTAAAGGAATTCCTTTACAGACGGCCGGGTTACCGAAAAAAAAGGAAAAACCGATGATAGCCGAGCTACCGAAGTAAAAGGTAGTCCGGTTTTTTGTATTTAAAGGAGTGAAAAAATGAAGAGGAAAAAAGGATTTACATTAGTTGAAATTTTAGTTTCAATGGCAATAATGGCAATAACAATCACGGGTGCATTAAAGATGTTAAATTCACTAGCAGTGATTAATGAAGGTAATGATGCGATTTTAGCGATTATGAATCATGTCCAGGGCGTTATGGACGAAGTGCGTAACGTGCCTTTTAGCGATCTTAGCGCGTTATACAATAATAAGCAATTCCAGGTTGCGGAACTGCAAGCAAAAGGAATTACGCATCAGGGACTGATTACGGTGACGAATATTGAGCCTGGATATCTTGACCAAGTGAGGATTGTTGTTTGCTGGAGGCAGAAGGATAGAGTGATCGGAGAAGATGAAAATTTGAATGCGAATCTTGATGCAGGAGAAGACCAGAATACAAACGGAGTGATTGATTCTCCTTGCCAGATATCCTCTATTATCAGAGCGCAGTAAGTTTAAAAGAAAGGATTTGGTTGAACACAATGTTACTAAAGAAACTTTTTAATCAAAACAAGAGTAATGTTCAATTAAAAAAGCAGGCAGGATTCACTATTCTTGAGATAATGTTTTCTACGGCGATTTTTATGGTTGTGGTCGGGGGACTATTCAGTCTGCTTATTGTACAAAATGATTTTCTTAAGATTAGTATGGGTAAATGTGATATTACCGGAATGGCTAAGAAGGTTATCTGGAGTATGGTTAAAGAAATTCGATTTTCAAATGTCAATAACACGCAAATTTTCAGCGCTCCGATTGATGAGCCGGGAGTTACAGCGGTTAGTAGTAATGGCCGAAGTATTGTTTTTCAAGTTCCGGTGGACTGGGACGCAGACGACGATTATGTTGATATCTACAACTGTACAGAATGGGGAGCGGACGGGGGACTTAACTGGTCGGTAGAATATTGCTGGGATAGCACAACAAACCAAGTCTTAAGAAGGATATGGGATGATAGCAATACAATGGTTTCGCAAATTTCAGTCGCGTCTGATATTGCTTTATTTTCTATAGACGGATACGCATATAGCAGTGTGTCAAAAAAATATATTATTTCTTCAGGCTATGAAATTGTAGAAATTTCAATTGAGGCTCAAAAGGATAATGTAGGGGGCAGAACATTAGCCAGCCCTCTTAAACTAGCACTTAAAAACAGGGTTTATTTTCGGAATTAAAAAAAGGAGTGTTTGTGATGAAAGAAAAAAATGGCCGGAGGGGAACTATTCTTGTCGCGACATTTTTAGTGATATCGGTTATAATCATAGTTGCCAGTTCTATGTTTTATGTGATTATTGCTGAAAAAAAGTCTATTGAGCGACAGCAGTCAGGGATGCAGGCGCTTAGTCAGGCTGAAGCGGGAATAGCTGCTGCTTTTTTTGAATCGGAAAATCTCGGATGGCGCTGGTATACGCATAAATGGAATGACGCCAAAGATACGCTTGTACCTTTGGACATTGGAGATGACGCCTATCAGCAGAAGTTACTGGCGAGCTGCTCCTTTGACGCGGAGGGTTTTTTTGTATCGAATAACGGTGATTTTATGGTCAAGGCTTATCCCCATCAAACAAGAAAAGACGAGACAATTATTGTGGCTAAGGGGATAAACGGCACAGAGCAGAAAGCAATCAAATATGTTTTAAGCCGAAAAGGAATTTACGATTTCTTTTATTATAGTCCTTATTCTATTGATTTGAATAATGAGGTTGGGACATATCCCCGCTTAAGAGGGGGCGGAATCCATACAAACGGTAATATTATGCTGGATGGCCCGGTTAGGCTGGAAAATATTTCGGAATTTAGCACCGGCCCGGATGGTGTTATTTATTACGCTAATCATAGACAATATGTGGCCCCGAATAAGGTCGATGCTTTTGACGGAAAAACTGACGGAAAGGCGCCGATTGTGCGTTTAGATGACAGAAAAGATGTTTTTCGAGATGATGCGGCTGATAACCCGGGAGAATTCGGTTATTATTACTGGGATAAATATGGTACTCGCCATTGGACTTGGAAATCTTACGCGACAGACTTTGCCAACACTTCTTATGCTTCGCCTCGGGAGGCGTTTTTACAAACAGAGTGGTATTTTCATGGGAATGTTCATACCTGGAATAATATTGCTTCTGGCAGTAAGGATACTTACATTAGCAGTTCAATTATTAATGATAATGATGAGCCATTGAACAAATACAATGTCTGGATAAAACCATGTGAGGGTGTGGATGATGACGGCGGCCTGATCTCCAGGCCTTGGGAGCAGATACCCGGACAGCTTGATGAGCCCTGGGAATGGTCAAAATATAAAGCGACTGTAAAAGGAGAACAACCGGTTAGCTTTTATACTTATGATGATTTAGGAAATAAGGTTAATGTGGAAAATACGTATTGGGAAATAGCTGCCGGAGGAGTAAACTGGGTTGACCCGGCGCAATTGGCTGAGCATCCAGCGGCTAAGACATACTGGGATATGTATCAAGACCCTAATTACTGGAAAGCAATAGGCGAAAGCAGTATTTGGGCCGATGGAGAGTATTCTAATCCTGAAGTTTTTGACGGTACGTACGGTGATGAACGTTTGGGTTCAAGTACAATCCCGGTAAATCATACGCATTCAAAGAACCAGCCTAATGCCTGGAAAGATTTTCTGGGTGATACAGACTTAGCTGGAATTGTTTGCGATGGTAATACAGGGGGCGAATATCTGGCTCCGCCTGATTTTGATACGGCTTACGTGCGTTTGGCCGATCGTGCCGGTTTGTATGTGGACCTGGTTGATTTTGACGGCAAATACGATGATTTTGACGAATGGCAAGATGTTCTCGAGAAGAGTATTGATAAGGCTGTTTCGGATATTAACGCGGACATTTTAGTGCCGGTAGCAAAAAAAGTCAAATTTATTAATACTTTTACCGGTAAATGGAATGTTGTTCTTGAACTGGATTTGGCTGAAATGCAAAAGGCCGGGAAATGCCCGAATAATGGGATAGTTTATTCTAAGGTACCGATAAGGTTAAGCAACGCGGAAACATTGCCGCGGAAAGCTGCTGATAATGGTTTTACGGTTCTGGGTGAAGAAAACATCTACCTTAAGGGAGATTATAATACGAGTGACTGGGGGACAGCCGCGGTGATTAGCAAAAAGCGCGTGTTTACTTTATCAAAAGATTTTAATGATCCGCAGATAAAGCCGGCAACAGGGCATTACCGTGATTACCCGTATATGTATGTAAAAAAAGATCCGGTAACTAACCTGTACAACGAAAGTGATCCGACTAAAGGGGGCGGGAGTTGGGTGTATAGAGATTATTTAAATTCCTCGGCAAAGGATTATTACCCTGCGATAGATGATGCCAATGAGCAGGCTTTAAAGGACATAATCAATAAGAAAGACAGTGTGTACAGGGCGTTATTCGATAAGCATGATCCGACAGGTACAGCATCAGATACTTTTACCTGGCCCGCGAGCGGGGAAAGTTATACCTACGGGATGATGCCCAACCGGGTTTACCAGAATCAAACTTATAATACATTGATTGCCAGCTACAGGGGCACAAAAGGAAATACTCTTGAAAAATGGAGCAGCTGGGATCCAATCAAGAAGCAGACAATTAGACGCAGCAAGTATCTAAACGGCGCTTACTTTATACTGGATAAAAACGGAGGTTTTACTTCTGCTGCATATGATTTTGTGGATTATGAATCTAACGGGTCGAATACAAGTCTTGATTATGATCGCCGCGATGCTTTAAAATGGGCAAACGGTTATGCTACTCAAGACCCCTACTGGGCACTGGGATATGACACGCGGTTTTTAACAGCTACAAGATCTCCGTCAGATGTATTTTTTGGCGGGTCTGAGTCATTATGGATTGAGGTTGATGTAGGTTACTTTTATCAAATGAATTTTTAATCATTAACGGCTTAAGTGTGGAAAATATTTTAATGAAGCTGGTTTTTGATAGTGTCTAGTGTAGATATAGAAAGGGTAGTCTAAAAAATGGAAAAGAAAATAAAATTTTTGATATTTGGTTTGTCATTGCTGTTCATTTTGTTTATTTGTCTGGTATTAAGGAGTGCTTATCGGCAGAGAACAACAATCACAGAGGTAGAATCCGGGAAAAAAGTCAATGTTCAGAGTGATAATAATAGAAATAATTCCGCGCCATTGATGCCTTTGGGCAAAAAGTCGGCTATAGATATTAGAAAATCAGGGCATAATTATTATTTTCCGGGAAAGAAAAAAAGGGTAGTCAACCCTTTTGATGATGATCTGGATTCTTCAAATGAAATGTTTCAGGAATCTTCGTTGCCCGGAGAAGAACACTTTGAAACGGATAGGGCTGCTAGTGAGCAAAAAATAATATTACTGCCGAGAAACATGGATCCTTCTGAATATGATGAGCAAACGCTAAGTGAGCCGAAGCAGCTGGATATATCGAATCCATTGGCAGGTGAACAGGAGAATATTGATAATTTTAAAAATGACTTTTTTGACGAGCCCCCTAAGGACTTGTGATAGTATAGGCAATCCGAATCAAACTGATTGACTTTTACTCAGTGCTTTTCTATAATAAGTGCAATGCTCACAGGTAAAAATTCATTATACTCCATAATTTTTTTCCGTTTCGCGCTTGCGACGGTTATTCTGATAATAAATACTACACTTTTTGGATTAGCCCATACGCAGGTTTATTTCCTGATTTCTGCTATTTATATTCTCACCATTTTATATTCGCTGCTGGCTTTAGTGAAGTTTTCCAACGCGGCTTTTTTGTACCTGCAGATCGTCTTAGATCTTGTAATCGAAACACTGCTTATTCATTACACCGGCGGGATTGATTCTGTGCTGGGTATACTGCTGCCGCTTTCGGCTATTGCTGCCGGCATTATTATTTCCGGGCGGGCCGCGATAATAATCGCTTTGCTTGGAAGCGTGATGTATGCGGGTGTTGTAAGCGCTGAGTTCTGGGGGCTTTTATATCTGCCTGCAACGCAGGCAGGCGGCTTTACCCGTGAAGGGCCGTATGTTTTCTCGCTGTTATATTTCAGGGTAACGGTTTTTTGCGTTATCGGATTTCTGTCCGCTTATATTTCAGAGCAGGTAAGCAAAAAAGACAAGGTGCTTGTTGTTTTAGAGCAAAAGCTTCGCCGTGAAGACAGGCTTTCTGCTATCGGAAAACTGGCGGCAAATACGGCGCATGAAATACGTAACCCGCTGGCATCAATTTCCGGCTGTGTGGAAGCGTTAAAGGAAAGCCTTATTTTAGAAGGTAACAATGAAAAACTGTTCAAGCTGATTATGAAAGAGACCACGCGCTTAAACGATATAATCAACGGCTTGCTTGAATATGTGAAGCCGCGAAGGCTGCAGCTTGAAAGGGTAAATATCTCTGAACTTTTGGACGAGGTGATATTTTTGATTAAAAACAGTAAGGATTTTAAAGAAAATGTTTTGATAAAAAAGGAGGGGCATGAGAACGCTTTGAGCGTAATCTGTGACCCGCGGCAGATAAAACAAGTTTTTTTTAACCTGCTTATTAACGCGGTTGAGGCATTAGATGAAAACGGCCGTATAATTATAAACCAGGGGGTCAATCCTGATAATGATGAAGTTGTGATAAGCTTCAGTGATAATGGATATGGAATCCCCCAGGATCGTATAGAAACGCTTTTTGAACCTTTTTCCAGCGGCAAGGATAAAGGTGTTGGATTAGGCCTGGCGATAGTTTTGAGCATAATAAAGGATCATAAAGGAAATGTTAAATTCGAAACCAAAAAGGGCAAGGGGTCAAAATTTTCCGTCTTTTTGCCGCTAAACCCGGATGCGCCTAATGCAAAATCCGGGAATGAGAAAAGGTAGTGTCAAAAGTGTTAAGGTAGTGTCAAATAAAGCATGAAAGGATATGAAAGAATTAACCACAGAGCACATCCGCCAAAAAGCGAGGCGGGCAGAGGACACGGAGGTAAGAAATTATTCAAATTTAAAAACGGAATAGAACGATTTATGCTTTAGTCTTGGATAGCATTGACTGCACAAGAAACAATATTAACTTACCGCAGATAACACAGATAGTCACAGATATGATCTAGCTTCAAGCCGTAAGGTTATTGGAGTGAGGCGGTAAGGGATTTAAACCCGTGGGGTGCATTTTGGGGGAATAGTGACAGATATAAGAAAATAAAGCATAATTAACTATATGCTGTTTCGACAAGGTCGAAAGCTCATTTTACCAATTCATTGCCAATCAGAAAAACAAGTTTTTCTGTTGCCCTGAATTTTAAAATGAGATGGCAGATAATGCCATTTACAGAATATAGTTAATAAAAGGACTGATAATTATTTAGTTGTGTTTAGATGTTTTCTCTGTGGAACTCTGTGCTCTCTGTGGTTAAATATTTGACAGAACCAAATTATTCGCAAGGAGGTAATAATGCCGATTTTTAAATATGTGGCAAAAGACGATGAGGGCAATACTGTAAATGATTTCATGGAAGCTAAGGATGAAATGGTTGCTCTGGATATGCTTCGGGTAAAAAACCTGATCATAATCTCAATCATAGAGCAAAAGCAGGGAAAAGTTTTAGCGCGGTATTCCGGTAAAAAAATCAAGCCTGAAGAACTTGTAATTTTTTCCCGTCAATTGGCGACTATGGTAAATGCCGGTATCCCGCTTGTGCAGAGCCTTGATATTTTAAGTGAGCAGATGGAAAGTATTATTTTCCGTCAGGTTGTGACTACGGTTAGAAGCGATGTTGAAGCCGGAGCAAGTTTGTCGGCTGCTTTAGAGAAGCATCCTAAAATATTTACGCTGCTTTATGCAAATATGGTAAAAGCGGGTGAGACCAGCGGTATGCTTGATGAGATTCTTGACCGTCTTGCCGGTTATCTTGAAAAGAACGGCAGTTTACAGCGTAAGGTTAAATCAGCTATGGTTTATCCGGCTGTTGTTTCTCTGATGGCGGTGGGTATTACATTAGTTCTTCTTTTGAAAGTTATTCCAACATTCAAAGAAATTTTTTCCACCTTAGGCGGGACGCTGCCGTTGCCTACGCAGATACTCATAGGATTATCAGATACCTTAAGTAAGTATTTTTTAATCGCGGTGATAGTGTTGGGATTGATTGCCGTTGGCCTTGGAAAGTTAATTCAGACGACTAAAGGCAGGGCAAAATTTGATCAGCTGAAACTTAATTTACCTGTTTTCGGCCCATTGCTGAGAAAGGTTGCGGTAGCGCGGTTTTCCCGGACGTTATCTACACTCATCAGAAGCGGTGTGCCTATTTTAGGTGCTTTGGAAATCGTAGGCAAGACCTCAGGCAATGTTGTTATTGAGGATGCTGTAGAAAAGGCGCGTATAGGGATTCGTGAAGGGGAGAGTATTTCGACTCCTCTTGCTAAGAGTAAAGCTTTTCCGCCTATGGTAACAAGAATGATTTCAGTGGGAGAGGAATCCGGTGAGCTGGAGAAGATGCTGACAAAGATAGCGGATTTTTATGAGGATCAGGTAGATGCCGCGGTAAGCGGGCTGACCAGCTTAATTGAGCCGTTGATAATTGCTTTTTTGGGTATTGTTGTCGGGTCAATTGTAATTGCTATGTTTCTGCCGATATTCAAGATTACAG
>JAKLQT010000056.1 GCA_022013205.1 Candidatus Omnitrophota bacterium
TGCCGCAAAACAGAACCTGTTTTTGGGGATAACACTGCTGTTTACCTATGCTTTGGGCATGGGGTTGCCCTTATTGATACTTGGGGCATTTGTCGGATTGCTCAAAAAAATGCCCAAATCAGGCAGATGGATGATGCGTGTAAAAAAAATATTTGGCCTTTTGTTGATCAGCGCGGGAGAATATTTCCTGATTGGCCTGAGGTGATATGATAAAATCTGCATTAAGCATGGATTTTTATGCACTGACGATGGCTAAAACTTGATTGATAGCTTCGGTGCTGGCACAAATATGGGAGTCTCTTCGCATACTCCTGCGATAGAAATTAGAAAACAGTTTAAAGCAAAGGATTACCGAAAGAGCAGGGGTCTTTAACACAAAGGGGCTTAAGACATTGAAAAAGAACAGTGAAAGCAATAAAAATAAAATATGTTTTGAAATAGAATTTTTTGAAAAGCTCATTGAAGAAAAATCTGATTTTATAGATGTACTGATCCCTCTTGCTGAAGCTTATACTAAAGCAGGAGATTACGGCAAGGGGCTGGCTGTTGATAAGCGTCTTAGCGAACTAAGGCCGGATGATTATATTGTACACTATAATCTTGCGTGCAGTTTTTCTTTAACGGGAAAGATAAATGAAGCAATCGAAGCGCTGAAAAAGGCGGTCAATTTAGGGTATGATGATTTTGATTATATGGATATAGATCAGGATCTTTTGAATGTGAGGGATGATAACAGATATGAGGAGATATTCACTAAATGGACAAAGAAGAAAATGGGTTAGCGGAAATGGAGTGGATTATCCAATTTGATGAACTTAAAAGCTCCGCGCTAAAAGAACTTGCTAATATTGGCATTAGTCATGTAGCAACAGCTATAGGAGAAATATCCGGAGAAAAAATTGATATTTCGTTGCCTGATATGAGTTATTTTTATAAAACACGGTTGATTTCAAGTGATAATAGAGGATTGGTGGGAGCGTATCTGACCGTAGAAGGGATTTCCGATTGCACGGAGATTTTGATCTTATTATCGAAGAATGATGCTATGGCGCTCATGAATAAATTTATTAATTATGAAAGTGTTGTTAAAACTGAGGTGAGCAGCCTGTCAATCGCGGATCAAAAAAGTATCTTTTGTGAGATCGTAAGCATTATTACCGCTACCTATTTTTCCGCTGTGGATTCTATGTTTAACCTGAGAACTCAATGCGGTATCCCGCTGATAAGTTTTGGCGATGGAGAGTTCTCTGCTTTTATTAATAACACGCTGAAACTTAATGAGGGTATAAGTATTAATACTTCTTTTTCAACAGATAAGAAGCAGCTTACCGGAAACTTTATGCTTATACCTGATCCGAAGAGTGTTGATGTGTTTTTCAGGGCGATTGGCCTGGCTGCCTGATATTTTAAAGGATGAGACATCCCATGTTGAATAATAAAAATCCACTACCAACCGTAGATATTATTATTGAATACGATGGAGGCGTTGTTCTCATTGAAAGAATGAATCCTCCGTATGGATGGGCGATCCCCGGGGGGTTTGTCGATTATAATGAAAGCCTGGAAGCGGCGGCCTTGCGTGAGGCAAAGGAGGAAACAAATTTAACTGTTTCTAACCTCAAGCAATTTCACGCGTATTCTGCCCCTGAGCGTGACCCGAGAGGGCATACAATAGCAAATGTTTTTACAGGGCAAGGCAAAGGCGAGCTTTCCGCAGCCAGTGATGCCCAAAATGCGGCGGTGTTTTTTTTTGAGAACCTGCCAAAGACAATAGCATTTGACCACAGAAAAATACTTGATGACTATTTTTGCTTAAAAAACGGGAAGGAGCCTCAATGGTAAGCGTCAGCCTTTATAAAATTATTATGCATGAGAATAAGCACGATCAAACAATTATCCTTAAAGAAAAAGAAGGCCAAAGGCAGATACCGATTATTATTGGAGTTGCTGAAGCAGCGGCAATAAAAATGAAAGTAAGCAATATCAGGCCTCCGCGCCCTTTAACACATGATCTGCTGAAAAATGTTATTGATCAAATAGGAGCATGCCTTCAGAGTGTTATTATAAATAGACTCGAAGGGAATACTTTTTACGCGCAGCTGCGTATACTAACTGCCCAAAAGAAGGTTATAAGTATTGATGCGCGTCCGAGCGACAGTATCGCGCTTGCTCTGCGCATGGAAGCTCCGATTTTTGTTGAAGAAGAGGTTTTTAAAAAACTGCAGTTTTTACATGGCTAGGACGACGAGGATTACTTTACAAAGATTAAAATTTCTCAAGCAAAACAGGATACTGAAGATTGTTGAAGCTGCTGCACAAGAACTTGGCATTAGTGTTTACCTTGTCGGAGGTGCTTTGCGTAACCTGTTTGTAAGCGAAAAGCTGCGGCGAAAAGTTGACTGGGATTTTGCCCTCAGCCATAATGCGGTTTTAATGGGAAAAAAGGTCGCAAAAAAGATGGGAGCGTCTTTCTTTGTGTTTGATCGCTTAGGCAGGACCGCGAGGGTTATGTGTAATAAGGCCGGCCTCTCATGTGAACTTGACTTCAGCGAGTTTAAAGGCACTAATATAAAAGAGGATCTTCGCCGGCGCGATTTTACAATAAACACGTTATGTCTTGATACGCATATCCTGATGACAGGCGCAGAGAAAAATGCTTTTGCCGATTATTTTTCGGCAGTTGAAGATATTAAGAATAAACGCGTTCGTTTGACATATGAGCGTAACTTTATCAGTGATCCTTTGCGCATATTAAGGGGGTTTACTTTTTGCGCTCAACTTGGATTTAAATTTGATGCGAAATCCTTAGAGCTGGCTAAAAAGAGCGCTTACAGGCTAAAACAAACTTCGCCGGAGCGAATCTGTGAAGAGCTGGCAAAAATTTTTGCCTGTAACAACTCTTATAAATATGTTGTTGATATGAACGCGCTTGGGATTTGGCAGGTGATTTTACCGGAAACGTCGCGGTTATTGGGGCTTGATCAGGGAGCGTTTCACCATTTAGATGCCTGGGAGCATTCGCTTAGAACATTGGCAGAATTAGAGAAAATCTTAAGGGTTCTGGATAAAAAGATTTCTAAAAAATACGCGCGCAGCATACGCAAATACTTAAATGAAAAAGTATCCGCGGCTCGTTCGCGTTTATGGCTATTGAAATTAGCCTGTATTTTGCATGATATCGGCAAGCCGGCAACAAGGTTTAGGGGGCCGGGCCAGAAAATGCATTTTTATGCGCATGAGAAAGAGGGCGCGAATATTGTTAAGAATATCGGGCGCAGGATGAAATTATCGGCTAAAGAGATCAGCGTGCTCAAAAACTTGGTGCGTTATCATTTGCGCGCGGGGCAAATTGTCAATACTATGCCGAGTGAAAGAGCAAAATTCAGATTTTTCCGCGATACAGGAGAAAACGCGGTGTTGATCCTGCTTTTGACAATTGCTGATCGAAGAGCAATGCGGGGAGTTTTGAGCCGGAAAAAAAGTTTTGTCTTTTTAGAAGATGAAATATTCAATATGATTGCTGCATCATTTAAAAATACGGGCCAGGATAAAAGAAACCCGCGCCTGCTTAATGGAAATGAGATAATAAGTTTGCTGAACATAAGGCCTTCGCCTGTAGTAGGTGAGCTGCTTAAAGAAGTAGAAGAAGCTCAGGCTCTGGATATGGTCAAAAATAAAGAAGAGGCAATACACCTGGTGAGGGATCTTTACTGCTCTCAAATAAAGAAGTGTATATGAGCGCTAATTATTTAAGCCTTGATAATGATGTTTTTTTGAAAAAGATAGAAGAGGCGGATAAAGCAATGGCAAACTGTTCCTTGTGCGCGCATTGCTGCGCTCTTAATAGAAACGCCGGAGAACTGGGTTTTTGCGCTGCGGGAAAAGATGCCCAAGTGGCATGCTGGCAGATACACAGGGGTGAGGAACCTCCTCTTGCCGAAAAAGGCGGAGCAGGCGCGATTTTTTTCAGCTATTGCAGCTTTAAATGCGTTTATTGTCAGAATTTCCAGATCTCACAGCAAAAGAAAATAAAGCACGGTATTAGCCCAAAGCAGTTAAGTTCGATTATGCTTAAATTGCAGATGCAAGGCGCCCAGAATATTGACCTGGTATCACCTACACATTTTTTGCCTCAGATCATAGAGGCGATTTACCTGGCAAAGCAGCAAGGGCTTTCTTTGCCGATTGTATATAATACAAATGCTTATGAGAGCAAAACAGCGCTGGAGCTAATCTCTGGGATCGTTGATATTTATATGCCTGATTTTAAATATTTTGACGATTCTGCTGCGCTAAAATATTCAGGAGTCAAAAACTACGTGAGTACAGCTAAGCAGGCAATTAAGATCATGTATGATCAGGTGGGCGGCTTTACCGTAGATCCTGAAGGGTGCGCTTGCAGAGGGCTTCTTGTCAGGCATTTGGTATTGCCGGAAAAATTGGCCGGTAGTTTTGAAGTGCTTGATTTTTTAAGGCAGGAAATCGGAGTGGATATAGGCCTTAGCATTATGAGCCAGTATTCTCCCTGTTATCAGGCGCGTGAGATTCCTGAATTAAACAGGAAAGTGGATAGCGGCTTATATAATGCGGTTGTTGAGCGGGTAGAGGCCCTGGGCTTTGAGCAGTGCTGGATACAAGAGCTCAAAAGCAGCGATATCTATCTTCCTGATTTCCAATCATCGAGAGTTTTTGATGGAGATTAGATAGTAAGGAGAAAAAGGTGGTTAAGATTAAGAAGGCTTTAATCAGTGTCTCAGATAAGAGCGGTTTGGATAAATTCGTAAGATTTTTACATGAGTATGGGGTTGAGATTATTTCTACCGGAGGCACGGCGAAATTTATCCGTGATCTCGGAGTGCCGGTAAGACTGGTAAGTGAGTTGACTGAAAGCGATGAGATGCTTAATGGCCGCGTTAAAACGCTGCATCCGAAAATTCACGGCGCGCTGCTTGCTTTACGCGATAACAAAGAGCATTGTGAGCAGGTTGAAAAGTTCGGCATTGAACTGATCGATATGGTAATAGTAAATCTTTATCCATTTGAAAAAACGATTGCTGATCCAAAAGCTTCCATGGATGAGGCGATTGAAAATATTGATATCGGTGGGCCTTCAATGCTGCGTTCTGGGGCAAAAAACGCCAAAAGTGTTGTCGTCATATGCAATCCGGAGCGTTATGAGCAGATAATGAATGAAATGAAAAAAAATGGAGGCGCGGTTAATAAGTCAACCTGTCTTGAGCTTGCCGCCCAGGTATTCGAGCTTACTAATGCCTATGATAAAAGCATTGCCGATTATCTGCGAATGAAGAAACCGCAGGAGCGGCTTAATAATACATTGCCGCAAAAACTGACGCTTGAATTCGAAAAAGTGCAGACTTTGCGTTACGGAGAAAATCCACATCAGCAAGCTGCTTTTTATAAAGAAAAAAAATGCGCTTCCCTCGGGATTGCCGCAGCACGCCAGCTTCATGGAAAGGAATTATCATTCAATAATATCCTGGATCTTGATGCTGCCTTAAATATTGTAAAGGATTTCCGCATGCCTGCTGTAAGCATAATCAAACATAATAATCCCTGCGGAATTGCGATAGCAGAAAATGTATCTCAAGCGTATAAAGATGCCTTAGCCTGTGATCCTCTTTCTGCTTTCGGCAGTATTGTAGGGGTAAACCGGAAGGTTGATCAGGCCGCGGCAGAGGCAGTATTTTCTGCTGATTTTGTTGAATGTATTATTGCTCCGGGATTTTCTCCGCAAGCGCTTAATATGCTTAGAAAGAAGAAAAATCTGCGTATTATGGAAGTTGATGATTTTACCAAGACAGACTTTTCTGATATCGGGGAGCTGGATTATAAGCGAATAACCGGCGGATTGCTTGTTGAGGATAAAGACAAGATGAGTGTTTACAATGAAAAAGTGAGGGTTGTGACCAGCAAAAAACCGACAGAAGAACAGATGCGCTCTCTCTTGTTCGCGCAGATAGTGGCCAAACATGTTAAGTCAAACGCGATCGTTTTAGCTCAAGGGACAAAGACAGTTGGTATCGGAGCAGGCCAAATGAGCCGGGTGGACAGCGTGATCATTGCCATAAGAAAGGCGCAGAACAGGACTCAAGGCGCTGTAATGGCAAGTGATGCTTTTTTCCCCCAGGCAGACTCGATCCAGATCGCGGCAAAGGCCGGGATATGCGCTATTATCCAGCCCGGAGGATCTATAAGGGATGAGGAAGTTCTCCAGGCGGCCGAAAAAGCGGGGATCTCAATGGTCATGACCGGTGTCAGGCATTTTAAGCATTGAAAAGAGGAAGCTCTATGAATTACCAGGAAGCAATAGATTACTTAAACTCATTCACTGATTATGAAAAAAATACTGAGTATGTTTATCAGGATATAAAACTTGAGAGGGTTAAAAGTTTACTGAATAAGCTGGATAACCCGCACAAAAAATTCAGGTCAGTGCAGATAGCCGGTACTAAAGGCAAGGGCTCTACCTGTGCGTTTATTTTTTCTATTCTCAAAGAAGCAGGGTATAAAGTGGGATTGTATACCTCTCCGCATCTGATTGACTTTAAGGAACGGATTAAAATAAGCTACGAAGATGATATGGCCGAGATCAGGGAACGGCTTATTGATCAAAATGAGGTAAGTGAGCTGGTTGAGGAGATCAAGCCGCATGCCGATGGTATCAAAGGGTTAACCTTCTTTGAAGTGTATACGGTATTAGCGTTTCTTTTTTTTGCACGGAAAAAAATTGAATTTGCTGTTCTTGAAACAGGCTTAGGCGGCAGGCTTGACGCGACTAATGTAGTTAATTCTCTGGTATGTGCTTTTTCCGGTATTAGCATGGACCATATGGCAATACTGGGCAATACGATTGAAAAGATTTCCCGCGAAAAAGCCGGAATTATAAAAGATAATAGTTTGGTTGTGACTGTGGCACAGCCTCCCCAGGCATGGCGTGAAATTGAGCGGATATGCAAAGAAAAGAATATTCGGTATTATCAGGTAGGCAAGGATTTTATCTATGATGTTATCGGTCAAAATCTCGAAGGAAGTATTTTAGATTTCAAGGGAATAGCTGACTCCTATCAGAACCTGCACATAAATCTTGTCGGCCCCTTTCAGGCCCTTAATGCGGCATTAGCTCTGAGTGTAATACAGTTATTGAGGCAGCATGAAATTATTATTTCTTCGCTGGCCGTTAAACGAGGGCTGCAAAACGCGCACTGGCCGGGAAGAATGCATATTGTTCACCGGAATCCGTTTTTTGTTTTTGACGGCGCGCAAAATCCAGCTTCAGCCCATGCTCTTAGGGCAGCTATAAATGTGCTGTTTATCCCTAAGAAGGCTATTTTAATTTTTGGTGTTTCTAAAGATAAAGATGTGCGGGGAATGATCCCGCATCTTGTCCGCGGTCAAAACCTTATTATCCTGACCCAGGCGAATCACCCGCGGGCAATGGATGTCGATACTCTTGAACAAAAAATGGTTCAGTTTAAAAGGATAATTAAAAAAACTAAAACAGTTGGCGAGGCATTAAACCTGGCCATTGAAAATATCTCCAGTAAAAATGATCTCGTTGTGGTTGCCGGCAGTCTGTATCTTATTGGAGAGGCGTATACGGCATTAAAGGATTTGAAATTTCCTGAATACTAACACACTTATACAATGCAGATAAATTTAAAAGATACAATCGCCGCTATTTCTACGCCATTGGGAATAGGGGGCATAGGGATAATACGTCTTAGCGGTAAAAATGCCTTGAAAATCGGCGATAAGGTTTTTCGTTCCAAAAACGGCCGGAAGATTTCAAAAGCTGCCGGTTTTACTGTACACTATGGACATATAGTTGAAAGAAGTACTATTAAATTAAAAAACGCAAAGACAAAAGTGATTGATGAGGCGCTTGTTACGGTGATGCGCGCGCCTCGTACATATACTAAAGAAGATGTTCTGGAGATAAATTGCCATGGAGGGATTGTGCCTTCTAAGAAAATTCTTGAACTTGTAATAAATAACGGGGCGCGTCTTGCAGCACCCGGTGAATTTACTCAAAGAGCTTTTTTAAACGGACGCATTGATTTGCTTCAGGCAGAGGCAACGCTAAATATAATAAACGCGAAAACAGAGGCCGCGTTTAGTCCCGCTGTCTATCAGCTGGAGGGCAGGCTTTCGTCAATTATTAATAAAATGCGCGAGGATCTCATCGAATTTATTGCGCCGCTTGAGGCAGCTATTGATTTTCCGGATGAATCAATAAGTTCTGCGCCTGGATTAAAACTGGGCGCTGTTTTGCGAAAAATCGCAGGCGATTTAAAGAGATTTATTGACAGCGCGGATAAGGGGATTATGCTCCAGAACGGCATTAGTATTGTTCTCGCAGGCGCTGCCAATGTGGGCAAATCAAGCATAATGAACGCATTAGTCGAGTATGAAAGGGTGATTGTTACAAATATATCGGGAACTACACGCGATGTCGTGCAGGAACTCATCAATATTAACGGAATGCCCGTAAGGATCGCTGATACCGCGGGAATAATGGACAGTTCATGTGTTATCACGCAAGAGAGTGTTACGCGCAGCCTGGCTTTTTTTGAAAAAGCGGATCTTGTGCTTTTTGTTTTAGATGCAGCGCGGAAGATTAATAAAATGGACATGGATGTGGCAAGGAAATTAAAGAACAAAAAGGTTGTTATCGTGATAAATAAAAGTGATCTGAAAAACAGGATTGATATCCCGGGTATCGCGAAAATGTTTCCCCGCGCTCCCAGGGTTAAGATCTCCGCGCTTAAAAAACAGGGGTTGCCGTCTCTGGAAAAAAAGATAACGGAACAGTTTTTTAAGGGGGCAATTATCCCAGAGGACGAATTGATGGTTAGTAATTTGCGCCAGAAAAAATGTCTTGAAGAATGTTACGGTTTTATAAATAACGCGATCAGTATAATCTCGGATAAGGGGTTTGAGGAATGTCTTATTTTTGAAATAAGGCAGGCCTTGAATTCTCTTAAGGTATTGATCGGTGAGAATATAAATGAAGATATCCTTGATAATATTTTTAATCGCTTTTGCATCGGGAAATAATAAGGAAAATTAAGATGAAAAATATCGCGCTTGTCGGGTTTATGGGCACAGGCAAATCAACAATAGCGGCGCTTTTGTCGAAGAAACTTCAAGTGGGTTATGTCGATCTTGATAGGAAGATTGAAGAAAAAGAAGGCATGAGGATCGTAGATATTTTTTCGCAAAAAGGAGAACCTTATTTCCGTAAAGTCGAAAAAGATATTGTCGCTAAAATTTTTCGCCGGGAGAATAAAATAATCGCTTGCGGCGGAGGGGTTGTTTTAGATGACGAGAATGTAGAAAGTATTAAAAAAAGCGGTTTTATGATCTGCCTGGAAGCTACGCCTGAGGTGATCCTGAAGAGGACAAAAAGTTATAAGCACAGGCCGCTGCTTAATGTAGGCGATCCTGAATTAAAAATTTATGAGCTTTTAAAAAAACGTAAGCCTTATTATGCCAAAGCAGATTATACCGTAGATACGTCGGGATTGAGTACGCATGAGGTTGTGTCGGTTATATTGAGCTGGTTAGAAGGGAAAACGTGAGATGATACAAGAGCACAAGAAATATTATATTGCTCTTAATATGGTCAGCGGGGTAGGGCCAATGTTAGTTAAAAGGCTGCTTGAGCGCTTTAGCTGCGTAAGGGGAGTATTTGAGGCGTCCACGGCCGGCTTGATCGGTGTTCCTGGTGTAAGTGAGCGGATTGCCGCGGATATAAAAAACATACTTATCTCGGATGAATTCAATAAAGAGATCCGGGATATCAATCATGAGAATGTTCAGATTTTGTGCCCAGAGGATGTTTTATACCCTGCGCTTTTAAATGAAATATATGATCCTCCGCTTGTACTTTATTTAAAAGGCGATCTTTCTTTGTTAGATAAAATAACTGTTTCTGTTGTAGGATGCCGCAGGGCGAGTTTTAACGGCTTACAGATCGCAGAGCGCATATCAGGAGACCTTTCAAGGCGTGATATTTGTGTTGTCTCCGGCCTTGCCCGGGGGATAGATACCGCCGCGCATAAGGGCGCGTTAAAAGGGCCGGGTGGCACTGTTGCGGTGCTGGGCAGCGGGTTAAAATACGTATATCCGCCGGAAAATAAGAGATTGTTTGATGAGATCAGCAGGCATGGTATCCTGATGTCTGAATTTCCTTTAACCACCGCTGTGCGCAGGGGCAATTTCCCCAGGCGTAATCGAATTATAAGCGGCCTGAGCCTGGGAGTGGTAGTTGTTGAAGCCGCGCAAAGAAGCGGCTCATTAATCACGGCAAACCTGGCATTATCACAAAATAGAGAGGTCTTTTCCATGCCGGGGGCGGCAAATTCAATTAACGCGAAAGGGACAAATAAGCTGATTAAAGAAGGGGCGAAACTTGTAGAAACCGTGGATGACATTATAGAAGAGCTCAATGTCAGCGCTTATATTCAAGAAAAAGGGGGGCTGAATTCTCAAGCGCCGGATTTTCGCCAGGCGAACTTAAAATCCGAAGCAAAACAGCTGCTTCAATTTTTGAGCAGTGAGCCGATGCATATTGATTTACTTATAAAAACAAGTACTTTAAGCGCAGCAATTGTATATAAAAACTTGCTGGATCTTCAGTTGAGAGGAATAATCAGAGAGGTTGAAGGAAAAAGGTTTATGAAAAAGGAGGGATATTAATGGAAATTAAAAACTATATGGAAGTTGTCGTTAAGGAAGTAGTAGATCAGGAAATGAAAAAGATGAATGAGGACTGGGCAAAAGACGAAAGGTTTAAACTTGATGTCATGGCGCTTATACTTAACCGCCTGCCTGCCCGTTATGTAGTAACCGGTAAAGGCTGGATCATGACCAAGATCAGGGAAACAGAGGTTCAGTTCCAGGCCGATATCTTAAGGGAAATGATAAGGGCAATAAAAATTGTGGAGAATAATCCGCGCTGAGGTAATCTAAAAAAAAAGGATGATTTGCCGGAAGAACAGAAAGCTTGATGGATGTTAAGGAAGAATTTTTTACTAAAGTAGACTTAGGTGAAAAAATTCTGCGCAAAAGTATAAATAGAAAAAAAAGTGATGAGAATATTTAAGAAGATAGGTTCCCTGAAAATAACTTTGACTATACTGCTTGCACTTGCCTTCAGTTCAATCCTCGGAACATTGATTTCTCAGGGGCAGAGTGATCAATTCTATATGCAAAAATACGGATTGAAAACAGGCTCTATGATACTATTTCTGCAAGCGGATGATTTTTTTAACAGCATTTATTATAATTTACTGCTTTTTTGCTTAGCCCTCAATTTGTTTTTATGTACAATTAATAGTTTTAGGTTTATCCCGCATGCTTTAAAAACCCCGGCTTTAAAGCCGGGGATGCCCGCCAGTAAAACTGGCGAGGTCTCGCTGTTATACAGTGGCGGAAAAGTAAATCTGCGGGATTCCGCTCAGAAACCCCGGGCTTTAGCCCGGGTGAGCTTCATTTTTTTAAAAGACAGGCGAAAGCTGGCTATCTTTCTTCTGCACTGCGGGGTTTTAATTGTCTTTTTGGGAGCGCTGGTAAGTAAATTCACAAAGCAATCACAACGTTATACTTTATTCGCGGACGAAAAGGTTGTTTTGCCTGATGAAAACGCGGAAATTATCTTTAAGCAATTCACCGTTGAGTATTATCCCGGCAGGCAAACGCCTAAAGAATACAGGAGCCGGGTTGAGTTATTCGATGGCGGAGTTTTTAAATCAGAGTATTCTTTACGGGTAAATCACCCCTTAAAATATAAAGGGTTTAGTTTTTATCAGTCTAGTTTTGAAGTTCTCGCGGATGTTGAAATCAGAATTAAGCACCTCAATAAGGTTATCTGGGAAGGTTTATGGGAACATGGAAGGCCTCTGGAGGTATCCGGTAAAAACAATTTACGGTTTAAAATGACCCATTTTCTTCCGGATGTTTCCGTAGATAACCAGGGGAGGATCTTATCGCGCTCATACACACTGGGTAATGCGGCGATGCTTATAAGTGCTTATCGAAAAAAAGAAATGGTGTATGAGCAATGGGTGTTTCCATCGGCTGAGAATATGAATGGCTTGAATCCAAAAGAGGGGAATTTTGAGTTTGAGGTCAAAAAAATCAAACCTGTGTATGCTGCAGTAATTCAGGTAACCAAAGATCCGGGGTGGGATTTTGTCATGGGCGGGTTTGCCTTGATGTTCTGCGGCATGCTGTTGCTGCTGTTAAAGAAAAAGTTATCGGTTGCGTGATAGAGGTTCATAAAACGTTGGGGGCCGGGATTATCGGAATCAACTTATAAACAATGCCTTGATAGAGATCTAAACCTATCAGGTATAAACTTTAAGATTCAAGTTCCCTTGCCGGCAGGCAGGTGTGAACTCTGTGTTCTGGGTGGTGAATATTTTATCCCGCATGCTTTGAAAACCTCGGCTTTTCCCGCTTTAAATGCAACGGGACAGGCAAGCCGGGGATGAAAGTAAATCTGCGGGATTGCGCTCAGAAACCCCGGGCTTTCCCCGTGGAATGCAAAGCATTCCCGGGACTAAGTCCTCGAAATTTCTGCAAAATTTCAGAGGGAGCCCGGGTGAGCTTCATTTGTTTATATTGGGGGGGGAGGAGAATAAATCCCCTGAAAACTCTTGAAAACACAAAGAGTTATGTGAAAATAGAGAAGATATTTTTGACAATACCATTAAAAAGGAGATAAATATGCTGCGTTTAAGTTCAGCTCTATTAATTGTGGCTCTTTGCTGCGCGCTGACGCTTGCGGTCATTTACTATAATACAGCCCCCAGGATTGAAGAGCAAAAGAAAATATTGCTTGAACGCTCACTTAATTCTGTTTTAAGCGCCGATAGGTATGAAAAGTATGAAAACGGCATGGTCTATTTTGAGGCATATGACAAAGAAGGAATAGTTGTCGGCTGGTGCTTATCTCTTAGCGGAAAAGGATACGGTGGAGACATTAATCTTCTCGTGGGCTTAGACATCAATGAGAAGATCACGGGAATAAAGGTACTTGAACACAAAGAAACTCCCGGCCTTGGTTCTCAAATAAGCGAGGTTAAATATAAGCAGAGCGAATCAGCTTTTTTGAGTGAGTTCAAGGGTAAGACGGCTGAAGATATTGTGCTTATAAAAGGTAAAACTAAAGACAATATACAGGCGATTACAGGTGCTACTATTTCTTCGCGGGCGGTAGTTGACGCAGCTCGGCAGGGTGTTGAAGCATTTCTTAAAATAAAAAAATGAAGATAAAACTTTACCCGATTTTTCTAAAACTGGAAAATATATCCTGCTGCGTGATAGGGGGAGGAGCAGTGGCCTTGCGCAAAGTAAAATCTCTGCTTGAGAGCGGTGGCAGTGTAACCGTTGTGAGCCACAAACTATGTCCCGGGCTGAAATTATTGAAAA
>JAKLQT010000057.1 GCA_022013205.1 Candidatus Omnitrophota bacterium
AAAGTTTCCTTAACATCACCATTAATCCTTTTCCAATAATCGACAAATTTTTTGACCTCTTTAGATTCTTCACTACGCAATATATCCGCGCGAGTATACACAATTGCATTGCTTTGACTATCTTGAGCAAAAACAGTGTGTACTCCTCTTAAACTCTTATTTTTAGCTCCCGACCATACTTTTTCCATAGTTTCTTCCTCGCCGTAATGTGGAATAGCGTGAAAATCAAGATTTATAAAAGAACTATTATAAAATTCCGGAAATTTTCCTTGCAAGCTTTGCAGCACTTCTTGCTGAGAATCTAATAACATCTTTTCTGATGTACGACAAGAATATGTATTCATATAAGTTGATTTTGGTAAAACATTTAATCCGGCAAAAACACCTAATCCCGACTCTTGGTCATATTTACAAATATGCGTCAATCTTTTCTCGCCCATAATCTTTAATGCTAACATCGCTAACGCAGCTTGTGTGCAATTAATATCACTTGAATCCGGTAACTTGCATTTTTTCATAACATTAAGAATTCCTGATTCTATAATATAAGGAATAAAAAAGAAAATTCCAACTGCTGGACAATCAACATTGAATGGTTCTAATTTTTTAAAATCCAAACCGAAAGAGCGTTTCGAAACAACTTTATTTTTTAACGTGTATCCACGTTCTTTACTTGTTCTTCGTTTAAGTTTCCCAAACCCAGCATCTTTTAAAATGCGTTCTATTGTTCTCGCGGATATTTCAATTCCTTTTTTAATTAGAATTTGCTCAATATCAATACTAGAATATTGTTGTTTTCTGTAATGAATAATCTCATCTTGAAGTTCTAAAGAAGATCTCCTTCCTTGTGGCCCTTTAAACACTTGCGGAAAAAGTTTCACTTTTCCGGTTTTAGCTTTCATAAGTAATGTATGTAAAGTAGATTCTTTATAACCAAATTTTTGGGCAACCGTTTTTATGAATGTTTTCTCTATGACTAAAGCTCTAACCGCTTCATATTGTTTTTGTCTTGGCGTAACCGGGCAATTAAAATAATCGGTTAGATTTATCTTTGCCCCATCTTTACCATTATTATGTCGATTAAACATCTGTGAACCTCCTTGTCATGGATACCCCAAAAATCCCATTAATTACATCATTCGACGGTAAAACCATTGAAACAGTCTATTTTCACCGCTATATTATTAATTATATCAATTTTACACACGACAGTCAAGAAATTTATTCGACAAAATACTACTCTGCTTTTGGCTAAGCTTTGAGCAATGTTTACGAATTGTGATTTTGAATCTCAGACGGAAAAATGTTGATTTTTGTGAAATATTTTTTAGCAGGATTTAATAATTTAAAATATGATTGTGTCGATTTAGCGTTCTGTGAAAATCGGTGTTCAATAACATCTACCGACATGCTTATTATCCGGATAATCATTCTAACTGTATCAAGTACAGCATATTATTAATAGCTTTATAAAAGTTTATTAGATTGGTATGATTATTGCTGTTACAATCCGGGGGGGATTGCCAATTTGCGATATGGTAAATGCGATAACGCTTTAGTCGGTTTTATTGAAAGGCGGGAGGATGTATGAAAGATCTAAGATGTAAATTTTTTATGGCGGCTATGTTGATAATTTTGCTTGTTTTTTCCACTGTTTCGGAAGCGTTCTGCGCGAATGTCATGACCACGGATTCCTATTCGTTTACGATTATTCCCGATACGGAAGCGCCGTATACCACCGGGTATGTTCCGGCCAAGGATGCAACCGGTGTATCCAGCGATAGTAATGTGGTGGTTCATGTGAAAGATGACGGAGCAGGAGTGGATATCAGCTCAATCGTAATGACCGTTAATGGGGTGAGTGTTTCTCCGGTGATTACCGGGAGTCCGGCGGACTATCTGCTTACCTATGACCCGGTAGCGGATTTTACCCTGGGCCAGGAGATATTTGTGACTATTAAAGCGTGTGATTTAGCTCCATAGGAGGCCAATTTCGGTGCATTCTTATCTGGGTTGAAATAAGTACAAGGCATTACGTAGTATTACACCCCGCAAGAACGCCCTCAAATAGAGGGCGTTCTCTTTTGGCAGAGCGAAAGAGATTTCCGGTTTGGAAATATTTTTCCAGAAAAGATAAGGCGAAATGAGTTTTTTGAAAAAACCGTAAAGGTCTTATTAGCTTAACTCTTTTGTTTTTAATGTGTTAAATTTTATAATTTTAATGGTTAATAAGGATGGATACGGCACGATTATTGCTTATTGTAACAAGGATAAAAAAAATAGCACTTTGAGAAACAAATAAAGCCGCGATAAAGGCAAACCCCGTTAGAGATAATGGGGGGCGCCGCGTTAGAGGGAAATCTCTAACGGGGCAAACCATTCGAAAGGATGGGACGGGCAGTAAATGCCCTTCTGAGAACAATCAGAAGCAAAGCCGCAAACCTACGTTAGCTCATAGCTCATAGCTCATAGCTCATAGCAGAAACCAAGATCTAAGTAGGTGGTTGGGTTACCGAATGGAGAGTTAGCTGATAGCTCATAGCAAGAGCTAAAAGATAACTGAAATAAACCAGCCTGTTCTCAGAAAAACGAGAACAGGCCTTTTTATTGGGATAAAAAAATGATGAAAATAAAAAGTAATAGTAGACAAAAAATAATGAACCTGCTGGTTGGCGCAGGTATAATAATTTTTTCAGCTGCGATTAATGTCTATGCTGCCAACCAAATGTCCGCGGATAGTTATTTGTTTACGGTTATCGATGACAATACTCCGCCGGTTATCGACAGATGTTTGCCGGCCGCTGCAGGCGCTAATGTATCGCGCAGCAGTAATATCAAATTTTCGATCACGGATGATTTTTCCGGAGTGGATAGCTCTACGATAAATATTTCCGTAGGGACGACGCCTATCGTCGTTGACGGGGTAATCCGGACATATGTGAATGGCCAAGGCGATACAGTGGAATACGATGTTAAGATCGTAGAAAAATCCGCGAAGGAATATGTGGTTGTTTATGATCGGGTGGAATATTTCAATTATGAAGAAAATGTTACGGTTTCCGTTTCCGCTAGCGATGTCCGGGGTAATGCGATGGGGACAAGTTCTTATTTGTTTAAGGTTCAGAACTTTGTTCACGGTTCGGTTAAGTCCTTATCCGGCAAGAGAAATGCATCATCTGTCCTGGTTGAGCAAGAACAGGATAATTCCTGTGTTGTAGTTTCCGATAACGGTAAGAATGTTTATATCGTATGGGAAGAGGTTGTCTCCGGATACTGGGATATCTATTGCGCGGAATCTGCGGATTTTGGCGAAAGCTTTCTGAACGTAATTAAGGTAAACGGAAATGAGGATAATGTCGACCACCGTTATCCGGATGCGGCAATCGATGCTTCCGGTAATGTGTATGTGGTATGGCAGCAGCGCAGCGGTGTTAACGATTGGGATATATATGTCGCGCGGCTTGAGAGTGGTGCGGCGGGCTTCGCAAGCGCTAGGCTTATTTACAATGACTCAGGCGCAAGTAATCAGACCCGGCCTTCGATTGCCGTCGGCCCCGCGCTTACGGATGACGGAGATAGTGATACTGTGGAGCCGGCGACCGTGTATGTTTGCTGGCTGGACGATAAGGCCGGTATAGATATGGTTTATTATACCAGAACAACCGCCGATTACGCGGATGAATGGGATGAATTTGTCGGTATGGCATTAAGGATTGATGATGACCGTTGGCCGCAGTTATGCGCGGATCCGAGGATAAGGTTAGATGACTCCGGCCGTATATTTGCTGCCTGGAGAGGGCAAAATCAGGATTCCACGTCAAGTATTTATTTTGATACGGCGGCCGCAACAAGTGTTGACGCGGGAGAAAATTTCGGTGTGGATACGATAGTAAGCGATGGGACGGCTAACGGTAAAGGCCCGGACTTAGAGGTTTCTCAAACCGGCAGTATTGTTTATGTGTTGTGCAAAAAACTAACCGGAACAGAGGCGAATTTGCTTCTTTATTGCTATAACTATAATCAGGGTTTGGGAGTTTATGAGCTGGACGGTAGTTACCAGGTGAATGATGCGGCATTGTCTGCGGATACGTTGTTGGAATATGCCCTGAAGATAAATAATAACAACGATGTTTTTGTGGCCTGGAGCGGAAAACAGGGAGATTCCTGCGTAATTAATTTAGCGGGCGCGCTGCATACGGATTATCAGTTTGAAGATTACACGCAGTTTGCAACCGGAGGACAGCAATTCAGGCCGGCATTGGCGACGGATATAGAGGGCAATCACTTTTTTGTCACCTGGACGGATGATCGGAATCTGCAGAATGAAGTCTGCTTTTGCCGGAATACCTTTATTACGACGGATGAGATCATCTCTGAAGGGGTAGATAGCAATACCGGCGGGCAGGTAAACGTAAGCAGTGGGGATATCTCCGGAGCAGGGATTGATGTCTCTGCGGATGCGATGGAGACGCCTCTGCAGATTACGATTGCTGAAGTTGTTGCTCCTCCGGCGGATGCCGCGGATATGAGCAGTGTAGGGCCGGTTGTTGATTTCGGGCCGGGCGGTACGATCTTTAACAGTAACGTTACGATTAGTCTGCCGTATTCGGAGCTTTCCGTGACTGATGCCGGTATTAACGAGGCATCACTAAAGGTGTACTATTATAATCTTAGCGCCTCGGCATGGGAGCTTGTGAGCGGCGCCGTAGTCGATCCGGCGCGCAATGTTGTCAGCGTGGCGACCAACCATTTTTCCATGTATGTTGTGGCTGGAACAGCAGAATTAGGCGACGACAGTCCTCCGGATGACATTGTGCCCCCGGCGTCTGTATCCAGCAGCAGCAGCAGCAGCGGCGGATGTTTTATCGCCACTGCGGCATTTGGAACAAAAATGGCCAAGGAAGTCAGGAGCTTATGTGAGTTCAGGGACAGGTACCTCTTGAAGAATACTTTCGGCAGTGCCTTTGTGCGGTTCTATTATCGTAATAGCCCACCGATAGCGGACTATATCGCGAAAAAAGAAAGGCTAAAACGTGTAATCAGGGCTTGTTTAAGGCCGCTGATAATTTTTAGCCGGGCAATATGCGGGTAGCGCCATTGGCGCTGGCTGATGGCTCGTGGCTCATAGCTCATAGCTCATAGCTCATGGAACGACACAAGCTACCCCGATAGGACAGAAGGCAGAAAAGGTGAGCGGTAACGAAGCCGGTATCGTCAGAAAAGGCAACGGTAAAAAAAGCCGTAGCTCATAAGTAGGAATTAACCGATATAGACGGTAAGGGGGGAAGTGGATGAGCTCGAGAAAAAAATCTCGGGCTCTTGTTTTTTATTATTATTAGTGGTATAGTTTGAAGATATTTATCCCGCCTTCGCACCTGCCCCCGCCAAGGGCGGGGGGATATCCGCCATAAATAATGGCGAGATCTCGGCGCGACTGGGGCGTGGCGGAAATGCGAAGAAACAGCTTCGGCGGGATGTCACTGGATGGCAAGCCCGATTCACAGTGTCGGGCGAGATAACTCCGGGCTTGCCGGGGGGGATTTCCATAAACAAGAAATTAGCCGTAAACCCATTGAATGGTGTATCGTGAAAGTACAAAATTTATTAAAAACTTCAATTATTATTATTTTGCTGGGGATAATCTATTATCCTATGTTTTGCTGGGTGTGGGAACGCTGGAATGCTACCGAGTCGTACTACAGTCATGGGCCGCTGATTATTATCACATCGTTATTTATTGTTTGGGTCAAAAAAAAGGAATTGAAAAAACTGGAACTGCAGCCTTCTAATTGGGGGATTGTATTGGTTGCCTTAGGATTATTACTTCATTTGTCCGGAATCTGGGCCGGAGTATATTTCGTATCCGGGTTTTCATTTATTTTGGCTATCACGGGTTTGATTATGTATTTTTTTGGGAAAAGAATTTTAAAGGAGATTTGGTTCCCTGTGACTTTTCTTCTTTTTATGGTTCCACTGCCATTGGTAATAATAAGCGATATTACGTTTAAAATGAAAATGTTTGCTACACATGGGGCGGTTTTAGCGCTTAATAAAATCGGAATAACATCAATACAAGAGGGAAGTACAATAAAAATGCCTTATTCTTATTTAATCGTGGAAGGACAATGTAGTGGCTTGAAGTATTTAATATCACTTTTAGCGTTTGGCGCGGCCTTTGCGTATTTAATAAGAAAAAATATTGCGGTTAGGTGGATGTTATTTTTATCATCAATTCCTATCGCGCTGCTGGCAAATATCTTCCGGATTGTATTGATGGGGTGGGTTAGTGATGTATTTGGAATGGAAGCAGCGCATGGGTGGTTTCATGATTTTTCTGGGTTTTTGTTATTTTTCTTTGCCGCAGTGGGGTTTTTAGTGGTGAACAATTTGCTTACAACCCAGGTTAAGATAGATACAAACACTAAACTCGAAATACCAAATTCTAAATAAAATTCGAGTTAAAAAAACAGGCTCCTGTAAGTTTCTTGTGTTCACACAGAGACACAAAGAACACTAAGTTTTTTTATTCGACACTTCCATTTATAATTCTTGATATCCCATGTTTTCAACAATAATATCTGCTCTAAATCCCTCGTCAAACTTTATGCCTTAATATTAAATTTACACATGTAACTCATGTAGAGAATGTAGAAGAGAAATATTTTGAGCCGGCTAATAAAATTAAAAAACTCCATTCCATAAAACCTACATGCTCTACAGGGACTACATGTTAAAAATTCTACCACATTACCCGTTATAATTGTACCAATCCCATTTTCTATCATTCTCCGTGTCTCTGCGTCTTTGTGTGATTATAATATTAAGTTTTTAAATGGGAATCGATGCTTTTTTCTTCTCTCTTGTCCTTCAATGCCTTATATCTTTTCTTTCAATTCATTTAAGAATGGACCGCAAAGACAATAATGTTGGCTAATTAGCACAACAGTTGTTTATAAAAATGGACAGAAATAGAGGGACGGAGCAAATATTATTAGTAGAAGTAATAAAAGTTAAAACATTAGGTATGTTTTTAAACAAATTTAATTGCTTTAATTTTATATCGTTATAAATATGAACAGATAAAAAATAAAAAAACGCCTTGCTGCATTGTTTTTGGCACAAAAAATGCTGATAAATGATACTAATACACTAATACACCTTTATTAGAGTTACAACAATAAAAGGAAGCGTAGGTATGTTGAACAAAATAGCAAGAGTACATCTTAAAATTCTGGTTTCTACGATTGCCGTTACTTTGCTGCTGGTGATTCCTAAGGTTATGGCTATGTCATCTTCACAAGAGGCCCTGGCGTTGCGGCCATATGGGGTTTTTGCGTTTTTATTCTGGCTTAGCGGGGTATCGCTTCGTTTTATACAGGCGCGCTTTTTACAGTTGAAACGCGGTTTTGATATTATGGTTGCTTCTATCAGTCTGATGATTACTTCCCCGATTATTGTGCTCGCGGCCTTGGGGATAAAGCTGTTTTCTCCCAAAGGTCCGGTGTTTTATTCCCAGTTAAGAGTCGGGGAGAACGGCCGGATATTTAAAATCTATAAATTGCGTTCTATGAAGCCTGATGCGGAGAACGGCACCGGCGCGATATGGAGTTCCGGTGAGGCTGATCCGAGATTAATCCCGTTTATCGGAAGATTGATGAGGAAGGCGCATATAGATGAAATTCCGCAATTTTTCAATGTGCTAAAAGGCGAGATGAGTGTTGTCGGGCCGCGGCCGGAGCGTCCGGAGATAGTGAATATTTTAAAATATGAGATACCGGAATATGAGAAAAGATTGAGGGTAAAACCGGGTATTACCGGGCTGGCGCAGGTAAGGAGCAGATATGACAAAACCCTGTCTGATGTGAAGAAAAAGGTGAAGCTTGACCTTTTATATATACGCAAGATGTGTCTTTTTACGGAATTAAATATTATTTTTAAGACAGTGTTGGTTATTTTAACAGGTAAAGCGCTAGGTTAAAAAGGCATTGGTGCAAAGCTCTGGCGGATAGAAAAAAAAGTGGTGAGAAAGATGAAAAAATTATTGGTTTTGATAATAATTATGGTATGGGGATTTATTGTCCCGCAATCAAGTTTTGCCGTTATTATTATGGCTGATATCGCCAATTCCACGGCGGGGCTTGGCAATTTTGAAGGCACCCTTACCTACAGCGCGGGTAGTGCGACAAACGCGACGCTTGTGATTAGTTTAAAAAATACCAGTTCTTCAGGTGGTTATCTAACAGCGTTTGTATTGAATAATCCGTTTAATTCCATCTCTGGCATTCCTACCTGGTCGTTTACGAATGAGGATTTTAATAAACTTTTTGTCAATGCTGGAATTAAAGGTGAACCTTATGGATATTTTGATATCGGCGCAAGTTTAGGGACAAATCTACACAGTAATTTTGCCGATAATGGTCCTCCGACGAAAGGGATAGCTGCGGGTGTTACCGAGACATTCACTTTTAATTTGGCCGGCAGCGGCCTGGACGGATTAACAGAGCAGAGTTTTATCGACGCGCTTTCCACAGGGGGGAGTTCATATTACGGGCCGCAATTTTTTGTCGCGCGTTTTCGTGGCATACCTGTTGGCGAAGGCAGTGATAAAGTTCCGGCAAAAACAAACGGAGAGCCTGTCCCTGAGCCGGCGACGATGTTGTTGCTTGGGCCGGCATTGATGGGATTAGCGGCTACCCGGAAAAAAATAGTAAGCAGAGATGATCGGTGAGTTAGCACGTGTAAAAAAAATAATACAGGAATGACGCGAAGCACTCACTTTTTTAGATAGAACAATGGCCGTGAATAAACACAGCGGCCCGGAATAACGTAAGAAGTAGTTAAATATTAAGCAAATGTAATAAATTTTATTAAGAAAAGGGGGTGAATTAGAAACATGAAAAGATTAATGTTAGCAGTTCTACTGGTAACAGGTGTAATTATGATGTCTCAACCGGCAATGGCCTTTACCTTTACGCTTAGTCCGGCTCAAATTCAACAGCTTTATAAGACTTATGCTACGGGGGGAGCTGGCACAACAGTGTATGAGGTTGAGTCCCTATTTGACGGCGCAAAGTTTATCGGTAAAATCGCTAAAATCGGCGGTGGTAGTAGCGAGATACCGGAGATTTGGATTGGATCCACTGCGCTGGGGATTAGTGATTTAAGCGGGTTTGACGCGTACGCGTTAAATATCGGTAATTGGAATGAAAATACATGGGAATATTGTCTATACTTAAACGCCGGAGGTTCGCCGGTGCAAAGCGGATGGACAGCAATACCGGTTGGCAGTTCTGCGGGTTTAATGCTGAATCTTACTACAGTATCAGGGTTAAATAATATCTCTGATATAGGTTTTTGTATTCGTGGTAAGGTTCCGCTTGGAACTCCCCGAAACCCTGATTATACCTTTGAAACAGTAGTTGCTCCTGTTCCCGAACCGGCAACTATGTTATTGCTCGGGCCGGCATTGTTGGGATTAGCGGGTTTGAAGAGAAAAAAGAGTTCGTGCGCTTAATTGAATCAGGCTGTAGATAGAATAAAGAATTCGCTCAAGAGAGAAATGCGGTTTTTTTCTCTTGAGCGTTTTTTATTTTTTAGGCAAGGTGGATTTTTAACGCTAGGTATGTGAAAATTATGGAAAATGGAATTGGTACAATTATGACGGATAGCCCTGGTAGAATTTTTAACATGTAGTCCATGTAGAGCATATAGGCCTTATCGAATGAAATTAATCAGAAGAGTCCAACTCAATTAAGAAAGAACCAAAATAATTTCGTCAGCGCCGAATTTGACAAAGAGCAGGAATTAAGGTATACTACTTACTTAGTTATACTCACTTAGGCTATAAATAGCGTTTATTTTGCTGGACGCATAAACTTTAAACGTGTATAATTTTCAGTAGACTTAAAAATTATCAAAGCAAGGAGGCTGTCATGATAAAAATTGAGTTCACTGAAAAAGAAAAAGAAATATTAAATTATGAGCGCTATCATCACCCCCATCCGCGCGTCCAACGAAAAATGGAGGCCTTATGGTTAAAAAGCCAAGGAGAATCGCGTAAACGAATCGCAAAATTAACAGGAGTGTCAGTTAATATTGTTACCCAATATATTAAAGAATACAAAGCAGGCGGTATCGAAAAATTAAAAGAAATTCATTTTTATAAACCGCAAAGTCAATTAAATGAATACATAATCACAATTGAAAATTATTTTCAAGAGCATCCTCCTGCAACCGTTAAAGAAGCGATGGCAAAAATTAAGGAACTTACCGGCATTAAACGCAGTGAGGTGCAAATTTGGAAATTTATTAAACGCATTGGATTAAAATGTCGAAAAGTAGGCATGATTCCCTCGAAAGTCGATATTGAAAAACAGGAAAACTTTAAAAAAAAGAGTTAGAACCTCGTCTTAAAGAAGCAAAAAAAGGAACCCGAACCGTTTTTTTTGTTGATGCTGCACATTTTGTTTTAGCGCCTTTTTTAGGATACCTGTGGAGTAGGACGCGATTATTTCTAAAGGCTCCATCTGGAAGGCAACGGTTTAATGTTTTAGGAGCCCTTAATGCTGTTACGCATGAGTTGATTGCCATCACCAATGACGCTTATATCAACTCTCAAAGTGTTTGTGATTTATTATGGAAAATTGCTCATTTAAACTTAAAGACACCTATTACCCTTGTGTTAGATAATGCTCGCTATCAAAGGTGTAATCTTGTTAAGCAATTTGCAAAGCAGCTTGATATTGAACTTCTGTTTTTGCCAGCATATTCACCGAATCTCAATCTTATTGAACGGCTTTGGAAATTTGTCAAAAAGCAATGTTTGTATTCAAAGTATTATTCAGAGTTTGAAAGTTTTAAAAACGCTATCAGCGATTGTCTGGGTAAGACCCATTTAACTTATAAACGAGAACTTGATTCCCTATTGACTCTCAATTTTCAGATATTTAAGAAAGCACAATTTGTGACCTTTTAAGGTATA
>JAKLQT010000058.1 GCA_022013205.1 Candidatus Omnitrophota bacterium
TATCAGCACAATAAACTTAGCATTCTGTCTATTGCCCGAAAGAAACTCAGAATCAAAAAAACCTTTTTTAATCGAAAAAGCTTTTCCTTTTAAATCAATTAATTTTACCTTTGCCGCATGTGTATGTTTAAATTCAACATTTATAGTTTTTCCCTGTCGCGTCCTAAACTTTAGGCTGGATCAAAACCCAAATCTATCTCTCGTTAAAACGAAAAAACAAAAAATATAACTACAAAAACATTCACTTAAATCATTGTCCATGGAACAGCGTAAATATTTGACGCCACGGGGTAAACTTTGCTTCCCGCGTAAACAATAATACCCTTTAAAATATTAGGATGAGATTTAAGAAATCCGCGCATCTGCTTTGTATCACCAAAGGTGATCTGCTCGGATGATTTAACCTCTATGCCAATAGCTTTACCCGCGGTTGAAATAACAAAATCAACTTCAATCTGCTGGGTTTTGGGTTTCCAATAAAATACCTCCGGCGGCATAAGCTGTAACGATGCCCATGAGAGAATCTGCTGAAAAACAAAGTTTTCAAAATACCTCCCTCTAACACGAGGCTTCTTAAGTTCGGCCGCGGAATGAATACCCGCCAGAAAACACGCCGAACCTGTATCAAACCAATAATATTTTGATTGCCTGTAGGCTCTCTCTGTCTTATTAATGTATCCTTTTAATTCACATAAAAGATTTGTATCTTTAAGCAAACTCATATACCTGCTAACATTCGCTCTAGTTTCACCGCAAATTTTAGATAACTCATCCTGAACTGATTCCCAGCCCGTTGCCTGAGAAAGAGCCTCCATTAAACGGCGAAAATTTTCCGGATGCCTCACCTTAACCAAGTTTTGAATATCGCGCTGAATGTAGGTATCAATATAACCACTTAGCCGTTCAATAACAATATTATCATTTTTTGCCAGCACAACCGCCGGCAAACATCCTCTCCAGACAGTAGGCTCCAAAGCAAAGGAAGATTTAATATCCATAAATTCAATTTTCCGACCAGTACAAACCCTATCAAGAATGCCATCACTCGCAGAAAGCCCTTTTAATTCTCTATAAGCAAATCCCGTTAAATGCAAATACTTTGCTCTGCCTGCTAATGTTTCTCTGGGCGCTTGTCTTAATGAGATATTCCCAGAACCGGAAAGAATGAACTTTCTGTCCCCTCTTGACTTATCAACAAGATATTTAACAGTTAATAGAAGCTCAGGACACCGCTGTGCCTCATCAATAATTGTTGGAACGTCTTCCCATAATAAACCTTTAGGGTCTTCTTTTGCCTGGTCTAAAGCGTCAGGGTCATCTAATGTAATATAGTGCCAATCTTTTGAAAATTTCGAGTACTCCAATAATGTGCTTTTCCCAACCTGTCTAGGGCCTGTTAAAACAATCACTGGATGAGACTCAAGCACTGCCGCAATTCTAGTTTCTAACCATCTCGGGATGTATTTCATTCAAAAACTCACCTCCATGCACAAATATATCATAATTTTATGCACAAAACAACATAAAAAAGGGGTCAAGTCTGTAATTACGTCATTAGCACTTATTAATAAACTAATTTGACTCCCCTAACCTTGTTCTTTAGCTCCTCGCCAACCCGTCCCTTATCGCCAAGCCATTAATTATTTCATTTCCTCTTAACTCAAATCCCCTTATTTCAAAAGCAGAGTAGGGGACATACATAAAAGTATAAAAGTTTGCTATTGATGGACGTCAACTATTATTCCCCTTCCCTTTTGCCTTACAATCTTAACCGCTTCGATTATTTCCAATTTTCTAAATGAACACTGTTCAAAAACATTCTTGATAAACACAGTTAAATACACAAATTACGATCCAATAGAGTAGAGCCGAATAAAGATTCGAAAGTTCTTCTTTTTTTAAACTCTCGACCAAGATTATTCTTTATTCGCACCCCCTCATCGCACCGTACGTGCGGTTTTCCCGCATACGGCGCTCCGACAGTGTTCACCGTAAAGCATTCACAGGGTACCTAAGATTGCCTAAATCTATCAGCCCTTCTTCTTTTATTTGCTGATACACTCTTTTGCCATAGAGCTTAGACTTTCTTTGGCTTTTTTCCTGCTTGGCCTTACGATAAAGCTTAGCCCTGAGTGGGAGTATTATCTTTTCCTCTTTTAGCCTTACCGGCATTTTTTTCTCCTCTCTTGACTTAAGCCTCACTGAAGTAGTGTACCTTCGCTCTTCCCAGTTTATTATTCTGGGTATCTCCGCTACTACGACACCCTGACTCCTTACGCATCATATTAGGTTTCAGAGCTCTACCCCTTCTATACCTAATATTTCATTTGGCTCTATGTGTTGCGCAAGGTCTCCCACGTTCACAATAAATCTTCTTATAGGTTTGCACACTCTTATTACTCCGGCAGTTCCCAACAGTGCTCTTGACTATTTCTTCCTGTCAGATTATAGATGCCCGCATATCTGGTAGGAACATCATCTGCTTTTATTGCGTAACGAAGCCATCAAGTTAGCCTTCCTATGGTCTGCAGAGTAGCTTAGTCCGTTGTGTCACCACTTTAGACTTACCCCCGACCTCTTGTCAAATAGTCAATTACAAGGCAGGTTTCGCACCTGCTATATTTAAAGCGCCTCGTGGCGCACCAGATTACGCAGATTACACTGATTAAAGTATCGTCAAAGCTCTTAGCAAAAGCAAAAACTCTTAGCTCACAGCACAAAATCACCGCAATCCATCGATTATCGTTGATCTGTTCACATAAAACATCTTTGCCAAATCAACCTGCGTAAAATCATTTATGTCTTTGCCCTCAGCTGCTAAATATGCCTTTATCAGCACAATAAACTTAGCATTCTGTCTATTGCCCGAAAGAAACTCAGAATCAAAAAAACCGCTGCTCTGATCTCTTTTCGAGTTGATGAATATTGTAACCTCAACTCCTCTGTCCAAAGCTTCTTCAAGGTCTTGCATCAAACGGTTTATCGGATATTTTGCTGATACATCCGGCTTCAATATGTACATTGAGATTACAATTGATTCCTGAGCATTATCCAAAACCTGGATAACTGCTTTTTCATAAGCCCGGTCAGATATATTCTTTACCTCTGCTGGGTGAAAACCCTCTTGCCCTGCAATCACTGGAGCTGCTATAAGCCAGCAGCATAGAAACAGACCTAAAATAAATTTGTTTTTCATTATAAAATTATTACCATTGTTTTAAATCAGCCAATCCTCTTTATGCAATTCCTAACTTAATTCAATTAACTTTTTCTCAACGTACATCCTCACACTCGCAATGGAAATACCTCTTGCCCATTTTCGTGCTCTGGCAAAGCTAAACGCTTTCGGAAATGACATTTCCGGAAAAAATCCGAATCGCTTATTTTTAAACGCTGAGAGATACAGGCTGTCCACTAAGGCCTTTTCCGGCTGAGCGATTAGAAAACTCCCATCTCCGCGATACCAATCAAATCCCTTAAAGAATTGCGGCGCTATCTGATGGATTGTAAACGTCCCTATCTTTGTGCGAACAGTACTGGTATGAGACGTTGAGGCCAGGGTAATCACTTGAGGAATCTGTTCGATTATCCCATGCAGATGCAAAGCACTGACAAATGAAACATAAGCCCGGTGCCGGGGCGTCAAAAAA
>JAKLQT010000059.1 GCA_022013205.1 Candidatus Omnitrophota bacterium
AAAAAAATTACGGCTTTCCCCTGATCTGGATGGGCGTTTTCAAAAAACCAGTTATTTATGACCACGAAAAAGGCTCTTTTCTAAATGCCCCATTCCCGCCGGAATCCATTCAGCAAAACAGGGGGAATAAAAGCTGCAAAATTTCAAATTTAAAACTAAGCATTCAAAAAAGAGATTACATCAAAAATATCAACAGGATTAGGGAACTTATCGCAGCCGGCGATACATACCAGGTCAACTATACAACAAAGTTGAAATTTAATTTTAAGGGTTCAGACCTCACCTTATACCATAAACTGCGCAATAATCAGCAAGTAGGCTATGGCGCTCTTATTAAATCCGGGCAGTTTAGTATTCTCTCCTTTTCTCCTGAATTATTTTTCCGGCAGACAAAAGGGCATATCTGCGCGCGGCCGATGAAAGGCACCATGCCCAGAGGCATAAACACGCAAGATGACAAAAGGGTGCGCAAATTTCTCAGCAATGACCCTAAGAACCGCGCGGAGAATATCATGATCGTCGACTTATTGCGCAATGACCTGGGTAAAATCTCCCAAACATCAAGCGTCAAGACAACCCGTCTGTTTCATGTAGAAATTTACAAAACGCTCCTTCAGATGACCTCTACAATAGAAAGTAAATTAAAAAAAGGAATCAGCCTTTATGATCTGTTCTCCAGCCTGCACCCTTGCGGTTCTGTTACCGGAGCGCCGAAAATACGCACCATGGAGATAATAAAACAGCTTGAGGAGGAGGACAGAAAAATATACACCGGATGCATCGGATATATCAGCCCGGAAAATAACTCTGTTTTTAACGTGGCCATCCGCACCGTTTTACTTAAAGGCGAAAAAGGTGAAATGGGCATAGGCGGAGGAATAACATACAGCTCCTGCCCTGAATCCGAATGGAATGAATGCAAACTAAAAGCAAAGTTTCTTACTCAGGCCCCTTTTCAGCTAATCGAAACAATGCGCGCATCAAAAAAAGAAGATATATTTTTATTCGATCTGCATTTAAAACGCCTGCGTGCATCAGCGAAATTTTTCGGGTTTGCGTTTGAGCTTAAAAAAATCCGCGCGGCCCTCAAGCGGAAGTTCAATACCCTACGCCCTGATAAAAACTATAAATTGCGCCTGTTGCTAGAAACATGCGGGGATATTTCTGTACACGCCTCTGTCCTAAGCCCTCAAAAACAGCATACAGGTATACCAAAAATATGCCTAAGCCCGCAGCGATTAAACCCCGGAAACATTTACCTTTACCATAAAACTACCCGCCGCGGACTTTATAACCGGGAGTTTAAACGATACAAAAAACAGGGTTTTTTCGATGTTATTTTCCTGAACAAAAAAGAGGAGATTTGCGAAGGCGCAATCTCCAATATTTTCCTGAAAAAAAAAGAAATTTACTATACTCCGCCTGTTTCCTGCGGGCTGCTGCCAGGAGTGTTCCGAGAATACTTTATAAAAACACATAAAGGCCAAGTAAAAGAAAAGATCCTCCGCATTGAAGATCTCAGGACAGCAGATATTATATATTGCGCGAATTCAGTGCGCAAAATGGTAAGGGTTAAATTAGTTCAGAGCTGACGGCTCATAGAAAAAATGTACTGTCCTGAGGTTTATTTACATTTTTTAATATTGTTTAAAGGTTTGGGTTTTGGTTGCGCAGCCTCCGTCACAAAAAATAGCGGACAGGCGTTTCGGTTGCGTAAAGTGGTTTCGTAAGAAACAAATAGATATCATTAAAATTGGACACCATTAGCCATTAACCTTTCACACCTTTTTACTTTTTACTTTTTACTTTTTACTTTTTACTTATAGCTTATTAAACCTGCTTTACCTGAAAATAGTGTACGCCTATTTCTTTATTATCGATATAAAATTTAATCGCGTATTCCCCGGCAACGCCATAGCGGATATTCACAAACTGCCCGATAAATCCAAAGTTACGGTTGGGGTCTACCTTAACCTCCTGAGAGATGCTGGCCAGCTGCTTCTGGGACTGGTCATTTAAGATCAGCCGGCAGGTGAATTTATCAGCATTGTTTACTCCCCCGATATTAGTCACGATAAACATCAGAGGATGATGTGTCGGAAGCGTACGCACATTTATATTTTCGAAAATTCCGGCCATGCTTAGTTTTCCTTCACGGCTGACGGAAGCATAATCACATAAAAAAGAAAATTTTAACTTTGCGTCTAGTACGCTCATATTTATCCTCATTCCTTTAGATTCTATTAATAAAACCACAACGTCAAGCAAATCAGGTTTTTATCTTGGCATCGTGAGTTTTTCTGCGGCATTCAAAAACATAATGCGTTATTGCGTTTTTCAATTCCAGAGACATTTTTAAGAATTTAAATCTTGTTTCAAACAGCATCTCCTCGCCCCTGTCTCCCACAACTGCTATCAGATCAGAACAGACGACCTCTGCCTCTGCTTTCACGATGTCCTTTGTATGCGGCAGAGTTATTGACAACTGCATTCTATGCCCCTGCTGCAATTGATGGTTTAAGTAAACCTTTAAGCCTCCGGCGCTGATATCACGCGTTTTTGTCCGTATAACAGTTGTTGTGCCTGTAATATTTAAAATGAATTCTACTTCTACAAGATCTTCAATCCTTTTATATACTCTATTCTGAACCATTTTAATCCTTCCTGTTAATATTAATCAATTAAAGCCTGCTCCCTTACCTCTTGCTCGGCCGGGACGCCGCAAAGCATCCGGGCCACAGCAAGCGCAAACTCAAATGCCGTACCAGGCCCTCTGCTTGTAATAATATTGCCGTCGATGACCACAGCATCTTCGCTATACACAACCCGCGGACTAAATAGTCTTTCAAAAGACGGATAACATGTCGCTTTCTTACCTTCAAGAATACCGGCCTTTGCAAGCACACACGCAGGGCTCGCGCAAATAGCCGCGATAATTTTGTTCTAATAAAAACATTCCTGAAGCATGTCGTTTACAACCTCAGATTCGGCAAGGTTTTTTGCACCCACGCTTCCTCCGGGCAGCAATAGCGCCTCAGGAATAATCGCCAGGTCTTTCAAAAAAACATCTGCCTGTATTGTAATATTGCGAGACCCCCTAACCATCAGATTATTACTGATCGCCGCGCTTATGACATTTAAGCCGGCTCTGCGCAAAATATCAATGCTTATTACAGCCTCTATCTCCTCAAAACCATCCGCTAAGACAACAACAACGCTTTTACCCATCTCCTGCCCCATTCTTTTTTATGTACTTACTCGCCTATCCAAAATTGTCATGTACTTATTGTACCCCTTTGCCTGTTTTCTTGTCAAATCTAAGTATTATTCAAAACGCTGCGCTCATTGCAAAGAAAATACTATGGCAACACGGATATCCACTGAATCCTTGCTGATCTCTTCAGGCAAAGGCATGAACGGGCTGGCCTTGCGGATAGTCTCCAAGGCCTGCGCGTCAAGGAATTTCGAGCCTGATGATTTAATGATCCGAATATCGCGGCTGCTGCCGCCTGAATTGATCACAAATGCCAGGTCAACCACTCCCTCAAGGCGCATACGCTGCGCTCGTATTGGGTAGTGCCGGTTTGATTCTATTGCCTGCTTAACCATATCCTGGTATCTTAGCATCGCGTCCTGCGAAGGATTGAGGACTTCCAGTTTCTTTTGGGCCGGTTTATCAAAAATTTCTACCCGGTCCGCCTGGTTAGGCTCCGCTTTTGATCGCGGTTTATTCGGTTCTTCATTTGCAATAATATCCTTTAATTTTTTCTCCTGCCCCATCTGCTTTATCTCGGGTAAAAGTAAAGGCTTTTCTATTTCTATCTCAAACATAACTTCATGCGGCTTTTCAACTTTCGGGGAATAATTAATATCGAGTGCTGGAGCACCCAACAAGAGCAGATGACAGGCAAAAGAAATTCCAAACGCGGTTCTGATCACTTTATCATTCAACATTGTCTTTTTCCGGTTTTGTGGAAACTATCAGCCCTTCGGCGCCCCCTTTTTTTGCAAAATCCATAACCCGTACAGCCAATCCTAAATCTATTTTTTCATCAGCCTTAATAATCACACTTTTATTTTTAGCGTTATTGACTGCTGTCTTCAGCTCATCAAGCAGGTCATGAAAACTGATTTCTTTTTTATTTAAATACACCTTATTATCCCGGCTTATAAAAATAATAATATCCTCCTTAGGATGCGCTTTAGCAGTAACCGCGGTAGGCAAAGTTATTTTTATCCCCGGCTGATCCACAAAGTGAGAAGAAAGCATAAAAAAGATTAAAAGCAAAAACACCACGTCTATTAACGGCGCGATATTAAGCTGGGTATTTACTTTTTTTCTTCCTTTAAATTCCATTGCATTGTCCTTTTTTTACCGTTTATGCTAAAGATTCTAATTCCAAGAGTTCCGCGGCCATATCTTTTATATTGCTGGAAATGTTGTTCACCTTACCTTCAAAATAGTGATACGCAACAAGCGTTGGTATTGCTACTGATAAGCCGAAAGCTGTTGTAATAAGCGCTTCCCAGATGCCGCCGGCCAAGACTGAAGCATCTACCCTTCCGCCCAGTTCCTGAATTTTCATAAAAGCCTTTATCATCCCGGTCACTGTTCCCAATAAACCCAGTAATGGGGTTATATTACTAATAATCGCCAGTCCCCGTAAGTTTTTATCTAACTGCCGGAGTATTCTTGAGCCGGCTCTGGCAATCAGCTTTTCTTTCTCATCCAGGTTTCTATGGCGGATATGAATACCGATGGCTAAAATATGAGTGATATGCCCAGGAGTTTCTTCGCATAATTTTAGAGCCTCCTCAGCCTTTTCTTCCTGAATAAGTTTCTTAACTCTTGCGAAGATATTAGGGATCCTTGTCCTCGCAGCATAGAAATGATAAAAGCGTTCCAAAACAATGGTAATTGAGATTACCGAACACAACAAAATCGGCCACATCAAAGGCCCGCCTCTTAAAAAAAATCTTAACATTTCCTTTCCCCTTTTCTCTCTACGCTCACAAGGCAAAGAGAAACAATCTCCTTGCCTTACAGATCATTATCTTACTATCTAAACCCAGAATTTACATCAGCATGCGGTGAATAGCACTAATCTTCACCCACGCCTAATGCAAAATCCGGGTTAAAAAGTCACCTTTACTCCCGCATAGCCTGATAAGCCAGCATCAGCATAGCCGTAAATTTGCTCAAATGTCTTATCAAACAAGTTCTCTATTCTGCCGAAGATCCGCAGATCCTCACTCAAATCATACGAGCCATAAAGATCAACTTTGGTATACGCTTTCATTTTCCTGGTATTTAAATTATCATTCCAACGAGCTCCCACATAGCTTGCTGATAAGTTCAGGTTTGCCTCCTCAAGAAACATCCAGTTCAGATCAAATCCGGCTTGGCTTTTAGGCCTCCTTGCCAATTCTTCCCCTGTATCTTCATCCTTGGTTTTCGTGTATGTATAGTTAGCACTGAGCGCCAAATTTTCTGCCGCTCTAAAGGAAGTTTCCAATTCTATGCCTTTTGTTCGCGTATTATCGATATTTTTATATTTCCATGTGTCTGAATCCCAGTCAACCATATTTTCAAAATTATTATCAAAATAGGTTAAGCCAAAACTTACCTTATCCTGAAATAAATTTTGCTCAAATCCAAAGTCATAACTTGTCCCTTCATCCGGATTAAGAGTTGAATCTCCATAGCTTGGTGAATACAGCTGATATAAAGAAGGCGCCTTAAATCCCGTCCCCCAATTAGCTTTCAAACGGGTTCCTGAGTTCGCGATAAGATAAGCCGCTGATACTTTATATGTAGTCTCAGTGCCAAACAGCTGATTATCATCAATTCTTAAACCAGGCGTAACAAACAAGGATTCCCAAAACTTAAATTGATTTTGGATATAATATCCTTTATTATCCATTGTCTTTGTGTCAAATCTATCCCAGGATGCTTTACCATCGCTAAAACCTCTTTCTTCTTCATATTCGAAACCCCCGGTAAGTTCTGACCAATCAGCAGGATAAATATTATTCTGCCATTCAATTTTTTTCATATCTCCGACAAACCAGTTATGCGCATTATCCGTTGTATCCACAGAGTCAGGATCATCCTTATATTTTCTTTCGGTCTGTGAGCCAGACAATGATATCTTATAATCCCATATTGAATTAACAGCCTGATCAAAAGCAATTTTCCCAACAGTACTTTTCCACCATCCGATTTTATTTGGATCCTCCTGATTTGCTCCGTCATCATAATCGTATTTAGCATCTATATGGCGCAGGACAAACTCCAGATTGGCGTCTTTAGAGAGCGCGTATCCCAAGCATGTTGAAAACGTAGTATTTTCGTATCCGTCATCTTCAGCTCCATTAGCAGCCTTTGATACCCCGTCCGTATCCAAACGCAGTAATGACAAAGAATAACTTAGCTTATTCTCTGAGCCGCTATAGCCTAATGTTTCCTTAAAGGTATTATGGCATCCCCCCTCAAATGACGCTTGCCATTTCGGCTTGCCTTCCCCTTTTTTAGTGATTATATTAATCACTCCGCCCATAGCATCTGAGCCATAAAGAGTAGACTGAGCTCCGCGCACCACCTCAATGCGTTCTATATTATCAGTAAGCAGATAAGCAAAATCAAACGACCGATCCGTCCTCATCGGATCATTCAATTCTATGCCATCCAGCAAAACCTGGGTATGGCCTGGTTTTGCCCCCCGTAAATATACAGAGGAATCTCCTCCAAAGCTGCCGTATTGCATAATTGAGACCCCGGGGACATCGCGTAATACCTCCAATACTGTTCTTTTACCTTTCCTTTGCAAATCATTTGCCGTAATCACTGTAGTTGAAGCCCCGCTTTGTGCCTGATAAGTCTCAGTTTTCGTAGCGCTGACAAGAACTTCTCCAAGATTATATTCTTGAGCAAACGCGTTTACACTAACCGATGGCATCAGAATAAGTGTACATAATAAAATATAAAATATTTGCTTCATCTTTTTTTCCTCCCTCGAGAATACTCACCAGAGAGACAATCGTCCGGACTAAAATTAGCGGTTAGCTCTACGCTAAGTTATTACCGTTGCGGGGCAGCCCCAAATGAAACCACAACCCTGGTTCCAGCTTCGGGATCCCGATGTTTTGCTTAACTGAAAACTTCATTCGGGATGCCTTGAATCTCACAAGGACTTCCTTTGCCAAACTGGACATTCATATTATTAATTATTTACGTTAACTTTATTTTCAGAATCTATTTTTCCGGAACAAACATCCTCCTGATACATCCAGCTTATATACCTGGCATCATTAACAACATTCGCATAAGCTATTTTATCCGGCGATTTACCATCCACCTTGTAATACCATGCCATTTGCCCCCGCTTACCTTCTACTCCGTCAATAGCCGTAACAATAACATATTCTCCCACAGGATGGGTTTCTACCTTGGCAACAGTCTGTAATACTTCAAGAATCGTCCTGTCTTTTATAAAAGGCACTTCAATTTTTCTAGACGGAAAAATGTTTCCATAATCGATTTCCACGAGGATATTTTTCTCCTGAGCATTAGAGATTGAAACCTGTTTAGCTGCCTGAGAGTGCATGGTAAACAATACAACACATAGAACGGCGATTGCGCTAATTGCTATTATCTTTCTCATTTAAACACCTCCTTTCTTTTTTAATTTAATATTCAATGCCTTTTTTAAATAAGTATTGCGTCGTGCGTATCGCGTTAAACAATTTTACTCAATACGCAATGCGCAATACTCAATACGTCAAATTAGTATTCTATCCCCTTTCTTGCCTGTATCCCTTTTTTATAGTAGGGCTTTACTTCTTTGATAAAGCTTACCAGGTCTGCCCGCTGGATCATTTTTTTTGTCGCTCCTCTTCCGGTAAGAACCAGCTCTAAATTTTTCGGCTTTTCCTTTATCAGAGCAAGGACATCTTCTTCTTTTAGAAATCCATCCCGCACGCAAACAATAATTTCATCAAGAATAATCATATCCTGCTTATCTTTTTCAAATAACTCTTTAACATGATTTAGCCCTGCCAAACATTGCCGCGGCAAATCTTTTGTTTTTGTATCTTTTTTCACTTTAGAACAATGCGGATGATATTTCGCGAAACTGCATACCTTTACGCCCAATTTTTTCAGGCTTTTAGACTCTCCGTAGGCATAACGTTTAAAATCTTTATGAAAACTTACATAGCAAATTTTCAATCCCTGCGCCGCTGCTCTGGCTGCCAGGCCGACAGCCGCCGTTGTTTTTCCTTTGCCAACTCCGGTATAAATCTGAACCAGCCCCGGCTTTTTCATTTTATTTCTCCTTTAATAATGTCAATTTTTATGAATTCGGCCTCTTATGTTTTTCTTTTTCCGGCACAATGAATACATACGGCTTGCGTGATATAGGATTTTCCTGCACAACCACGGTTGTCTTGTATACTTGCTCAATCACCCTATAATCCAGGACTTCCCGCGGTGTGCCGATCTTTTCAACCAAACCATTATTAAGTAAAATCAGGCGCTGGCAATATTCGCTGGCTAAATTTAGTTCATGCAGGACAATAAGCACCGCTACCTTTTTCTCTGTGTTTAAGCGCCGGATAAGATCTAAAATATATACCTGGTGGGATATGTCAAGATATACGGTCGGCTCATCTAAAAGCAGTAATTTAGGCTGCTGGGCCAATGCTTTGGCGATAACTGCCAGCTGTCTTTCCCCCCCGCTTAAATTTTTCAATAACCGGTTTTTAAATTCCAATACCCCCGCCATCTCCATGGACTGTAAAATAATTTTCTCATCTTCTTTTGTTTCTAAAAACCCGAATTTTGATTGATGAGGGATTCTTCCCAGGCCGACAAATTCCTCAACACTGATATCGAAATGAGGATTGCCGTCCTGTCCAACAACAGCAATATTCCGGGCCGCTTCTTTAAAACTCATTTGGCTGATCAATCTTCCATTAAAAGATACTGTTCCCGAATACGGTTTGATAACCTTTGTCATTGCCCTCAGGAGTGTTGTTTTCCCCGAACCGTTCGGCCCGATCACTCCGGCAAACTCCCCGTAGTCAAGTTTAAAGCTGACTCCCTTTAAAATAGGTTTATTCGCGTAACCGCAGATTAAATTATCAACCTTAAGCACTAGCGGCCTCCTTGTTTTCTGGAGAGAATATAAATAAATACCGTTCCTCCGAGAATCCCGGTAACCACTCCTACCGGCAATTCCAAAGGCGCTATTAACGTTCGCGCGATTGTATCGCAAATAATCAAGAAAATACCTCCGGCAAGATAAGCGCTTACCAGCAGAATTCTATGGTCACTGCCGAAGAGAATCCGCATACAATGCGGAATTACCAGCCCGACAAACCCGATTATCCCGGCAACAGAAACACTCGCGCCGGTAAGCAGCGAGGTGATCACAAACAAAATCTTTTTTGTTGTCTGTGTGGAAATCCCCAGATGCAGCGCCTCTTCTTCTCCCAGGGCAAAGGCATTGAGGTCTTTACAAAAAGCATACGCAGCGCACAGGCCGCCGATTGACACAAAGACTATTGCTTTAATAAGCTTTCCCTGCGATTGTTCCAGAGACCCCATGGTCCAGAAAATAATCCCGTGTAAATCTTCCATACGTGCCAGAGCCATAACCAGCATAAATAAAGACGAGCAAATAAAACTGATCATCACTCCGGTAAGTAAAATTCCCTGCATCTGCAGCGCATCTTTTCGGATACTTAAAAAATATATAAGCCAAATCACGGCAATTGCCCCTAAAAATCCGAGCGCGGGGATAGTGATTGCGCCGAACACATTATTTATCCGAAGCACAATACCCAAACACACCCCCAAGGCCGCTCCGCCGGAAATTCCCAGGGTATAGGGTTCTACCAGAGAGTTGCGAAACATCCCCTGCAGGATGACTCCGGCAAGGCTTAACGCGCTTCCCACGGCAAATCCGATAATAATCCGCGGCAGGCGGATATTAAAAAGAATACTGTAATACGCTGACCCATCATCACCCTGCAATATTAGAGAAAGCGTTTTAGCAAACGGCACATGGGCCGCTCCGATAGATAGAGAAGCAAACATTACTCCTGCCAGCAGGAGAAAAAGCAACAACACGATACTCAGCCACCTGACAATTTTCTTCAACTTTCTCCTCGTTGATGCAGGAACCCGACAATCTTTTTTAATGATTCAACAAAGCTTACCGGGGTCGGGCTGCAAACAATATAGGAATCAATTATATAAATCCTGTTATTCTTTACCGCATTAAGCATTTTATGCTTTTGCCACATTGTTTTTTCTTCTTCTCCGATAATGCCCATATTCGCGATAATAATACAGTCCGGATTAGCTTCAATTACTTTTTCGCGCGAATAAATACCGGAACGCGATTTTTCAGCGATATTGACTGCTCCGGCACGAACAATAAGATCATGGATAAAATAATCTCGATTCATCGTAAATAAGGGATAGGCGCCTACCTGGATAAACACTTTTGGCCGCGGCAAATCAGCAACATCTCTACTTATCCGGCCGGCCTCTTTTTGAGCTTTATTAATAATCTCTCGCGCTTTTTCCTGAGCGCCGACAATTTCACCGAGCCTTTCCAACTGCCCGCAAATCTGCCTAAAATCCTTAGGTGAGGAAAACTCAACAATTTTAATGCCTAAACTTTTCAGTTTATTTTTTGCTTTTAGGCCGCAAAGCGGCGAAGTCAGCACAATATCCGGCTTAAGCATGAAAATTTTTTCTATGTTAGCTTCAACAACGCTTCCTACCTTCTCCTTTGTTTGCGCCTGTTTAGGCCTTTGGCAATAAGTAGTAACACCGACAATCCTGTCTTCGGCACCCAAGAGATACAACTCTTCCGTTAAAGACGGCGCAAGTGATACTATCCTCTGCGGATATTCCTCCATTGCCGAGCAGCGCAAACTAAGAATAAGCAGCACGGAAAAAATTATTGATATAATTTTTATACCTTTATTAAACATTAAAATGTCCTTTATTAGATTAAAGCCATTAAACTACGCTTTTAGATCAAGGAACCAGTACCCATCATTATATATTTTCTGTTTTTCATAAAACTCCACTGGTTTTTTAAAATTAGGGCCGTCAAAAACAAAGGTATGATACTCTCCTTTTTCACCGGCGATATCAACCTCAGGCAAAGATTTTAAATCCGCGATAAAAGACTCATCTATTGTTCTTCCCAGCCACTCTTTGCCCATATATTTTTCATTAACCACAACTACCACGGCCTTAAATCCCGCATCAATAAACTCGCGTACTAACTTTTCTCTTTCTTCCTGCCATAGCGGTAATATGGGGTTAATGCCCGTATCCGCGCATACATTTTCGACCCAATCCCTATGCTGCTGCATATCAATATCGCCAAAAATACCGGCGCTTATTCCTTCCTCTTTTAATTTTATTATCGCTGTTTTAAAGACATCCTCATAGCTTTGCCATGTACTGCTTTGCTGAATAAGGGGTATGCCTAATGCTTCTGCCTGCATTTGGATAAGTTTTTTATCCACGCCATGAGAACGCGAATGCCTCCCGTCTTCACTAACCATATTAAAAAGATACTTAACGTCAAATGCCTTCTGTATCCTGAATAAAGACATACAGCTTTCTTTGCCTGAGCTCCAGGAAACAAATGCTTTCATAATTTAACCCACCCGCATACCTTACAATGAACCGCCTGCGGCAGAATTCCCGCTTTGCAGCCATCGCATTCTTTTTGCCCGGAACTAACTTTAGGGATTGAGCCGACAGTGTCTTTATATACCTCATAAAAATAAAGGTGTTCTTTATTAAAGAATTTTATCGGGTATTCTTTTCTCTTTCCGGCAAACTCATCATCCGTAATTTTTTCAGCGATAAAATTACGCATTCGGCTTGTTCCTGAGCCAACTTCCAAAGGACGTTTACTTTGCCATGTGATCTGTTCCGGCAGCATTTTTTCAAAGGCTTTTCTTAAAATCCATTTTCCGTACAGCTTATCTTTATGTTCTCTTATTTTCAAACCGGCGTCTATAGAAAGCGCAAAATTAACAACCTCCGAATCAAGAAACGGCTGTTTTATCTGAATCCCGAAATAATCACCGAGCACGTTTGAATTGAACGTCATTTTTTTTCTCATACGTTTTATATACAAATTAAGGTCTTCGACATCCTGCATATAGGAATACCCGCCGAAAAGCTCATCCGCGCCGTCTCCGGTCATAACGCTTTTTATGCCTAATTGTTTAAAACGACTCAGCCCAAAGTAAACAGCAATATCATTCGGCAGGGCCGGATCAAAACTTTTAAGAATTTTTATCAGCCGCGGAATCGCTTCCAGCGCGTCATCAAGCCTTATTTTTTCGCGGCGCATATCAAGCTTATAAAATTCCGCCGCAGCCTTTGCAAAAGGCAAATCCCGGCTATAATCCTCAAAACATACATTAATCGCCTTAGTCTCCCTGGATAAGGCCGCAAGAATACTTGTATCCAGCCCTCCGGAAAAAAGCATACCCTGCGCTTTTTGTCTTAGCGCGGCGGCCTTAAGCTTTTCTCTTAAAGTATCCGCGATCTCTTTTATTATGGCTTGTTCTTTCATAATATTTCTTGTAACATTTTTATTAAAATCCGATTTTCTTGACGCAAGCGCACCGCAACACGGAAAAAAGAACTATCCAGGCCGCGAAAATTAGAACAATTCCTAATAATAATTCCTTTTTCAAACAGCAGTTTTTTCAGGCCCAAGGCATTGCGTCTTTTATCCTTTATCCTCACCAGCAGAAAATTTACGCATGAGGGGAAAATTTTAAAAGATTTAATTTTCGCAAGCTCCGCAGCAAGCCATACTCGTTCTTTTCCAATCAGCGAGCGCGTTTTTTCCATATAGTCTCTTTGTTTAAGAAGATCAACTGCCGCGATTTGCGCCAGCATATTACAAGTCCAAGGCACTTGAATTTTTCTAACGCGGGCGATTATATCTTTATGCGCCGCCATAAATCCAAGCCGTAACCCGGGCATGGAATAAAATTTTGTAAATGTCCGCAGAACAATGATTCGTTTATTCTTTACCGCTTTTTTAATCAGGGACAGGGATTTTTCCTGCGGCAGGAAATCCATAAACGCCTCATCCGCGACGATCATCTTCGCCGGAATTTTTTCCACCCCGGCCTTTTCATTAAAGATTAAATTCGCCGTTGGATTATTAGGATTGCCGAATAAAAACATATCCGCCGGCCTTATTTTTAAG
>JAKLQT010000060.1 GCA_022013205.1 Candidatus Omnitrophota bacterium
AAGATGGGGCTCAAGATTCCTAATAGACCAATTTTATCGCGAAATGTAGTGGAGACTTTGGGGATGTAATTTTTATAACCCATTGAAAACAAACAAACTCATTTTAAAAAGTGCGGAACTTGGGCTAGAGGTGCAGCATCTTAAAAAAAGGATGGAAGATGCTTTGTTTCGCAAAAGACTATTTGGAGTGTTCTGGAAGATTAGGGAGACGATGACGTTTCATAACAGATTAAACAATATGGATTTCGGTGTTGTTGTTGAAGCTCCGGATGCGTCAACATATCATTTCGGGCCAGAAGCTCAAGGGACAGAAAAGAAACTGGATGTTGAAGATTTATATTATTATGATAAAAAAAATACCATCTATTTTCCGCTTAATGTACTAAGGGAAGCAGAAATCCACAGATACGGATTTCATAACTTGCTTACACTTATTGAAGCAAGGACTAAACATAATAGACCTGTTACTATGGATGAGATGATAAGTCGCGGAGACTTTACCGAAGATGATAAGCTTCTTTTAAATGAATTTATTGATGAGCTTTCCGGGGTAAGTTACGATAAGGTTGCACAACGTTCTACGGCTGTTTCTGCAAATGAAATGATGTCGGTATATCAGGTGGAGAGAGCACTTCGAGAAATATTTGCTCTAAAAAAAGATGAATATATAATCGGAAAATTTAAAAACGAATCTCATCGTTTTTCATCAAAGGGAACGACTATTGTTGGCATGCAAGAGCACGAATATTATTCTATGGCTTTTCGAGAATATTTTTACAGGGCTGGAAGTATTTTTATTGTTGACTCAAATTATCGAGAGCTGTTACCAGAGGCAGTACTATATTCTAATGCAAAAATTATTTTCATGGATTTCAGAAAGCAGAAAATTGATTACTCTATGGGCGGAGGGGAAAACTCTGGTAATTACCGCAAAGGAACAATCGGGTTGTTGCTTGCCATGCAGCATATGGATTTAAAAGATAAAGTAGTAGTTGATGCGGGAGCAGGTAATGGAATAGTTGGCATTACGGCGGCACTGTTGGGAGCGAAAAAGGTAATTATACTTGAAGCATACAAAGAATATGCGGAGTTAATTAAAGCTAACGCACAGACAAACGGAGTCCTTGAAAAACTTGATTTTAGTTATTCTGGTGAGACTTTCCAGAATATTCACAGGAACTTTGCAGTGGATAGTAAACAAATTTTTGTAGACTATATATTTGCCAATATCCCCTGGTGGGGGTTCCCCAAAAAGCTTGATTATGTGAGATATGATGATAATTTAGTAAAGATACTTCTCGAAACTTTTCCCGCTAAAGCCTACATTGCTGCAGGAGATGAGTATATCGATAGGGGCAAAGAAGAAACAGAAGCTCTTTTTAAAAGAATAGGTCTTGATCTTATATATGCTATTGAGTTAAAAGGTTTTTATGAGGTTGCTCCTACACTTATTCTGACAACTTCTTTGTTTGATAATGTTCAAGCGGGAAGATTGTTGAAGGACTATACTGAATTTGAGGTAGAGTTATCAACTGAGAATATAGCTAATTATTTAAAATTGATAGATAGCTCTATCTAATTAGTTCTTGAATGAAATAAAAAGATTCCCGCCCTTTCTTATTAAAGGCCCTTGAGTAAATTTCTCTTTGCGAAAGATTATTTGGATAATATATGTGCTTCTTCTAATGCTAACCAGTTGCGAAACTCGTCCAATAGGGGGAGCCAAATAATAAAGTCTAGCTCGAGAAGCCTGACATTTATAACCACTTGTCAAATAAATAGTTATATTAGGAAGCCTTTTGAAATATTGGACACAAATAGACAATATTTCCGCTAATTTGTCCATTTTGTCTAGTTCGAGCCTCATATGAACCGCTAATACCAGCTACAAATCCTATCTCTGTAATTAACAAGCTTTCGGATAGGCAATAATTAATGCTCCTATATATAGGCTTTCGGGGCTGAGATACTCCTGTCCTATACCACCGCCCCCCGAGGGTGCCAATCTGGGGTAAAATACGAACTTTTATAACATATTGATAATAAATAAGATGCGAGAACAAAGAGTTAAGGGGTGTTTTTGCATAATTGTAATATATTAAAATTAAAAGAGTTATGATTAGTAAGATTTCTTAATGAACGAAAAAAATTTGAATGATTTTTTTGAAAATTAACTTGATGTTTCCTGGTAATCTTATATAATCTTATGTAGTTAGAAGTATGAGAAAAATGGGTAAAATAAGGAGTATCGGATTATGGACAATGTTTATATGCTAAATCATTTAAAATCGCTTTCTTCAAAAATTTGGGTTGCTATTGCACAGATTGATGAGTTAAAAGGGCAATGGATCGGCGGAGCACAATTGAGTCCGCAGGTATTAGGTCGGCTAAAAAGGTCTGTTCTTATAACATCTACCGGAGCATCAACTCGTATTGAGGGGGCGAAGTTATCGGATGAACAAATAGAAAAGATGATGAAAGGAATTGTTGTTCAAAAGTTCGCAGACCGTGATAAACAGGAAGTGCAGGGATACTATGAGCTTTTACAGAATGTCTTTGATTCATGGCGCCACATTCGGTTTTCAGAAGGTACGATTAAGCATTTTCATAAGGAACTACTGAAGTATGTGGAAAAGGATACGTTACATAGAGGGGAATATAAGAAACGGGAAAATAAAGTTCAGATGATTGATAATGAGGGAAAGGCTGTGGAAACTTTATTTGATACAACGCCTGCGTATTTGACCGGGAAACAGATGCTTGAATTATGCGAAACAACAGTAACTGCATTACAAAAAAAGGACATACATCCTTTGGTGATCATCGGGAATTTTATTGTGGAATTTTTACTGATTCACCCCTTTCAGGATGGTAATGGCCGGCTTTCCCGGATTATAACTAATTTGCTTTTACTCCAGGCAGGCTATGGCTTTATGCCGTATGTATCACATGAGAAACTTATAGAAGATAGAAAACCGCAGTATTATATCGCGTTGCGCAGGACGCAGAAAACTTTGAGGACAAAACGGCCTGATGTTATCCCCTGGTTTGAATTTTTTTTATCGGTTATTTTGGAGCAAGCAAACAGTGCGGTAGAGCTTCTTTCTAAAGAGAAAGTTGAAAAGCTGCTTTCTCCAAAACAATTGGCTGTTTGGGAATATATGCGGAAAGTAAAAGAAGCAACCCCGAAAGAAATTGCCCAGAAGACAGGGGTTGCGCGGCCGACAATTAATCAGGTTCTAGATAAGTTGATGAAGTTTAAAAAAGTTGAACGAATAGGGTTGGGTAGAACAACTCGCTACCGCAGAATTTCTTGAATAGTATACGGATAAGTATGGATAGTAAAGAATTATTTGAAAAATACCAGGCATTGCTTGAAGAAAACAATAGTCTGAAAGCTGAAATAAGGCGATTGAAATCACAGAATATAATTGCCGAGTTGCCATCGGAACTATTTAATGGATGTTGTAATCCGGGAGATATAAATAATCGATCCGCGAATAGCGATAAAATTGCGTTATTTGCCTCTTTTTTTAGAGGCCGTGATGATGTATATGCTAAGCGCTGGCAGAATAAAACGGGAAGGTCAGGATATTCTCCGGTCTGTTTGAATGAATGGCAAAGAGGAATATGTGGTAAACCAAAGACAAGGTGTGCGGATTGTGAACATAAATTGTATGCGCAATTAGACGCGCAGGCCATTGAAAACCATTTACGAGGCGGTATGGTTGTCGGGATTTATCCTCTCCTTCCAGATGAAAATTGTTATTTTCTGGCGATTGATTTTGATGATACCGGATGGGAGAAGGATGTTTCGGTAGTAAGAGAAGTTTGCGGAGAATTCAATATTCCCATGGCAGTAGAACGGTCACGATCAGGGAATGGAGCGCATGTGTGGTTTTTCTTTGAAGAGTGCCTGCCTGCAGCACTGGCCAGAAAATTTGGCAGCGCGGTGATTACCTATGCGATGAATAAACGCCATGAAATAGCCTTCGCGTCATATGACAGGTTTTTCCCAAATCAAGATACAATGCCAAAAGGCGGTATGGGAAATTTAATCGCGCTTCCACTCCAACTGGATGCCAGAAAAACCGGTCACAGTGTTTTTATTGATGATAATTTTAACCCCTATGAAGATCAATGGGGTTTTTTGTCCTCGATAAAGAAGCTCTCAGGAGATACCGTAGAATCACTCATAAGTAAACTTTGCGCGGGTAATGAATTGGGCATGCTTAAAGAAGCTGAAGAGGAAGAAAAGCCGTGGTTGAAAAACAGGATCAGATTGACCAAAGCAGACTATCCTAAGCAGACGGTTATTGTAAAAGCAGACATGCTGTATATTAATAAAGAGGGATTTTCTTCGCGGGCCTTAAATACTTTGAAAAGGTTATCTGCTTTTAGAAATCCGGAATTCTACAAAGCTCAAGCAATGAGAATGCCTACCTA
>JAKLQT010000061.1 GCA_022013205.1 Candidatus Omnitrophota bacterium
TAGTTGTTATTATAAAAACCATTATATCAAATAACGGAAATATTTCAAGCGTTTTTTTTGTTATTTTTTATTGACTAACGTGAGTTTTGTGTTATAATTTTTGTTTACACAAACCAATACAAAGAGAGAAAAAAAATGAAGAAAAATCTAACGGCAAAATCTAATGCCAAAAGGAAAAAAAAGCATGGTTTTCGTTCAAGAATGAAAACCCAGGACGGCCAGGCGATACTTAAAAGAAGGCGGCGCAAAGGCAGAAAAATCCTCACTCCTTAAAAATGAAACAATGCGGATTATCCAGGAGAGAACGGCTAATAAGCCCGCTTCAATTTAAGAGTGTATATCAACAAAAAAGAGCCGCAAAACACACATTGATCTGGTTGTACAGAATGCCTAATGGGCTTGGTTTCAGCAGGCTTGGTATTAGTGTAAGCAACAAATTCTGCGTCAATATTGTAGCGCGTAATAAAATTAAAAAAATATTCCGCCGCGTATTCCAGTGTAATAAAAAATGTTTTGGGGAAGGCGTTGATATTATATTGGTGTTAAAGCAAAAATCAGATCAAATAAACTACGCATATTTAGAAAAAATAATATTAGGCCTGGCAAAAAAATGAAAGTGATAGCGATTTTCTTTATTGATTTATATCGTAACACATTGGCATTATTAAAGATAAGATCCTGCCGCTTTTATCCGACCTGTTCCGCATACACAAAAGAAGCGATTATTAAACATGGCTCAGTAAAGGGAATTGGCCTGGGAGTCAAGAGAATATTCCGGTGTAATCAGTTAAATCCCGGGGGATTTGACCCGGTTCCTTAATAACTAAAAGAATAGGATAATAATGAAGAGTGAGAAGAATTTTTTTATTGTTATAATAATAACGGTCGGCGTGCTTGTGTTTTACCCTATGCTCATAAAAAATATGTTTCCGCGGTTTTTTCCAGAACAGCCGCAGCCTGCGTTACAGGTTGAGCAAACTAGCGCATATAAAGAGATAGAACCGAAACAGCAGGCGTCTATAGGTGTAACCTATTTAAAAGAAAAAACTTACAGTTTACATAATAACCTCTATGAAATAGAGGTGAACAGCCCAAATGCTGATATTAAAAGCATAAAGCTTTTGCAAATCGCGGACCCATTAACTAATGAGCCGACGGTATTAATGGATACGCAAGACATGATGCCGGGCATTTTTAGTGATTCAGGCCTGACAGACAAGGCTGTTATACAAAACATAGAAAGCAGTAATAACGCGGTGCTTTTTTATTATAAGCATGAGGCAGGCCTGAATATCCGCAAACAACTAAGAATCGACGATGATATGTACAGCGTTTCTCTTTCCTATGAAATCGAAAACCCTTCAAAAATAGAAAAGGCTTTATCATACCGTCTTATTGCCGCCGCGGGTATTAAAAATACTGCTAAGGTAGACGCACGCTTTAATAATCAGATCACGGTTTTAAAGAATAAAAAAACAATAAAGAAAAACCTGGGTAATATTTCCCATAAAACAATAGAAGGGGAGATTGAGCTTACAGGAGCAATACTGCGCTATTTTTCATTAATAACAGTTCCTCTTGTAACATCTGATTATGTCTATAGTTACAGCCCGGTTAGCAATGGAGAATTTTTGCCTACTTCGGTTGGACTGGGTACAAACAACCTTGTTGTTCCTGCGCAGGAAACAGTACGCCTTAATTATGTTTTATATGCCGGGCCAAACGACCGGGAGCAGATGAGTAAACTTAATCTGGCGATTGAGCAGGCCAGGGGCAAAGGGCTGTTTGCAGGCCTATCTGATTTAATGTTATTATTATTGAGGGTTTTACACAAACTTTGCAGAAATTACGGAGTAGCGGTCATAGGGTTGTCGTTAACTATAAATATTTTACTTTACCCATTGACATTTAAGAGTTTAAAGTCAATGAAGGATATGCAGGCTATACAGCCGCTTATTGAAAAACTGCGCAGTGACCATAAAGACAACCCGCAAAAATTAAATAAAGAAATAATGGAGCTTTATAAAAAGCATAAGGTAAATCCGGCAGGAGGCTGCCTGCCGATGCTGCTTCAAATGCCCATATTTTTCTCCTTATACGGAGTTTTGATGCAGGCTATTGAATTAAGAGGGGCTGGCTTTTTGTGGATAAAAAATCTTGCCGCGCCAGATGCTTTTATCAGCTTTCCGGCAGCAATTCCGATAATTGGAAGCAGCCTGAATATTCTGCCGTTAGTAATGATGGGCTTTTCCTTTTTACAGCAAAAAGCAACGAATACAGGACACGCAAATGAACAGCAAAAAGTAATGGCCATGATGATGCCGGTACTACTGGGGGTAATTTTTTATAATTTCCCGGCAGGCCTGGTGCTGTATTTTCTTACAAATTCGATTTTTTCGTTTTTTATTCAAAAAAACCTGACTAAGCAAACCGTAGTTTAAGCATAAATAGTTTTGATGTTCACAATAAGAGGGTACTATGGTAGATCAGAATGACGGAAAAGAACCGGTATTAAACGCGGACTTCGAAGCAAACACTGTTGAAGAAGCTATAGATACGGCTCTTGCAGAATTAAATATTCCCAGGGAGAACATTAAGATCCATATTCTAACAGAAGGTAAGAGGGGTTTATTCGGCATGCAAGGGGCAAAAAAGGCAAGAATACGCGTTACGATCCTTTCTAAAAGCGACGGGGAGTGAAATGTTCCACGTGGAACATTTCACTCTTTCAAGATTTTAAACGACTAAGCCTACCTACAACACAAAATGATTAAAACCAATTTTCCCTTAAAATATGATGTGATTGTAGTCGGAGCAGGCCATGCCGGCTGTGAAGCTGCTCTGGCAGCAAGCAGAATGGGAGCAAAAACCCTGCTTATAACAATCAACATAGACACCATTGCCCAGATGTCATGTAATCCGGCTTTTGGCGGGCCAGGGAAGGGGCAGCTTGCCAGAGAGATCGGTGCTCTTGGCGGAGAAATGGCTAGAGCTATAGATGACGCTGGAATTCAGTTCCGCATGCTTAATACTAAAAAAGGGCCTGCTGTTTGGGCGCCAAGGGCGCAGGCAGATAAATGGGAATATAGTCTAACGATTAAAAAAGCCGTAGAATCTCAGAAAAACCTGGATCTTATGCAGTTGGTAGCTACAGGCCTGATTATTGAAAAAAAGGCGGTAAAAGGTATTATAACTGCAGCAGGGCTTAAGATCAGAGGCAGGCGCGTTATTATTACAACCGGAACCTTTTTGAATGGACTTATCCACATAGGCTCCACAAGCATAGTAGGCGGGCGCCTTGGCGAGGCTGCTTCATTAGAACTGCCGAAACATCTGAAGAAACTCGGTATTATAATGGGCAGGCTAAAAACAGGTACTCCGGCTCGCATTCATGCTGATTCTATAGATTTTTCCTGTTTTCAGGCGCAAAAAGGGGACAAGAAGCCAGGCTCTTTTTCATACGACAGGACTTTAAGAAAAATTAAGCAGATCGACTGTTTCTTAGGGTATACGAACAAGAAAACACATAAAGTGATTATAGATAACCTGCGCTATTCACCACTTTACAGCGGAAAGATAAAGGGAGTTGGTGTCAGGTATTGCCCTTCTATAGAAGACAAGGTGGTGAAATTCCCTGGCAAAGACCGGCACCAGATCTTTTTAGAGCCTGAAGGCCTGGGCAGCAAGGAAGTATACATAAACGGGTTATCCACAAGTCTTCCACAGGATGTGCAGATTAAAATACTTAAAACAATTAAAGGTATAGATAAAGCCCAAATCACGCGGTTTGGATACGCAATAGAGTATGATTATATTGACCCGACACAGCTAGAGCTTACACTGGAGCTTAAGAGTATCAAAAATCTGTATTGCGCGGGACAAATAAACGGGACCACTGGATATGAAGAAGCAGCCTGCCAGGGTATTGTAGCCGGCATTAATGCAGTGCTTAGAATCAGGAAAAAATCGCCGTTTATTTTGAGCAGAACCCAGGCTTATATAGGAGTATTGATTGATGACCTGGTTACCAAGGGGACAAAAGAACCGTATAGGCTGTTCACTTCACGGGTTGAACACAGGCTTGTTTTAAGGCAGGATAATGCTGATTTGCGCCTGGGTGAGTTTGCGTATAAATTTGGCTTGATTTCTAAAGAAAGAATTGATAAAATAAGAAACAAACAGAAAACAGTACAGCTTGAGATTAAACAGCTTCAAAAATTAAGGCACGAGAACAAAAGCCTGGCAAAGATTTTAAAACAGCCGGGGATGAGTTTTAAACGTATACAGGCCTTAGATCACCGAGTGAAAACCCTTGCTGAAGATATTGTGGAGCAGGTTGAAATAGAGATAAAATACGAGGGATATATAAAGCGTGAAAAGGTATTAATTCAGCGCTTAAAGAAACTTGAAAACAGGGAAATACCTGCGCGAATTTCTTACCTGAAGATCAAAGGGCTTAAAAAAGAGGCTCGTGAAAAGCTGAGTAAAATTAAGCCGTGTTCAATAGGCCAGGCTATGCGGATTTCCGGAGTTACCTCAAGCGACATTGCGTTGGTCTTGATGCATATAGAAAAAAGCAATAGGCCAGAATCTAAAATGTTCCACGTGGAACATTTTAGAAAAAGAAAAGCCTGTTTTGTTTGAAGAAGAAAAGTATAGTTCAATTCCAGCTATTCAAATATATGGAGGTGTTTAATGTCTAATGATCAGGGGAAGTATTTGCGCAGGAATTATTTGATTCGTAAGGGGTTTCAGATACGATTCAGTTTTTTAATTTTTATCACAACAATTGTTATTAGTATAATTGCGGTTTGGACCACTTATGTAACTACGTGGAATGAACTCACTACGCAGGTTCAAAGTAAACAGTTTTATGAAAAAATCCGCATGACGAATAATATCAATAATGAAGCACAAAATGCGGCAATGATAAATTCCTTGATCGTGGTTGAGTTTTCCGAGATCTTTGAAAGAGTTTCTATTGTTCTTGTCATGCGCCTGCTTGTAGGTTCTTTTCTTTTGTTTGTGCTGAGTATATTTGCCTCACATAAAATTGCCGGGCCGCTGTATCGCATGGAAAATGCCGCCAATTCAATTAAAAGGGGAGATTTAAGCGTGGACTTGAGTAAATTGCGCGCTGGTGACGAATTGGGTGATTTAGCGGCTGCGCTTAACGGAGCGATCTTAACATTACGCGTAACAATGGACCGGTTGCGTGACGCGGCAGGGCAGTTGGCCGGACTTATGCTGCAGTTTTCGGCAAATAAAAAGAAGGGAAAGACAGAAATAGAAGAGTTTAATAAACTCTCTTCCCAAATGGAAGTTGTTGTAAATAAACTAGTTACAGAGACGGGCCGCTTTACGACAGTAAAGAGTAAACAGGAAAAGCAGCCTGATAAATAGTGTGCTTGCTTAAAATGGGAAGATGTTTTTATGGCAAAAATTATTGCTTTTTGTAACCAAAAAGGGGGAGTAGGCAAAACAACAAGCGCGATTAATATTGCTGCTTATGTTGCTGATTCTTCCAAAAAGGTATTACTGGTAGATGCTGATGCTCAGGCTAATGCTACCAGCGGTGTGGGGCTTGATAAGAAGGCACAGCGTCCAGGTGTATATGAATTGCTTATGGGGTTAAGCTCGGCAGAAGCTGCTATAATTGCCGGGCCTATGGATAATTTTTTTGTTATTCCTTCAAATGTTGCGCTTACCGGAGCTGAGATTGAGCTTGTTGATCAGGCCCAGCGTGAATTTAAACTGGCTCAGGCATTGGTTTCGATTCGGAAACAGTTTGATTTTATATTTATCGACTGCCCTCCTTCTCTAGGGCTTGTGACTTTAAACGCGCTTGTTGCCGCGGACAGCGTGATTATACCCCTGCAGTGTGAGTATTATGCTCTTGAGGGATTAAGCCAGTTGGTGTCTACGATTAACCTTGTAAATAAAGCACTGAACCCGAAGCTTTTTATAGAAGGAGTGATCCTTACCATGGCTGACTTTAGAACAAGGCTGACCGGTGAAGTTATTAAAGAGGTTCGGGAATATTTTCAGGAACGGGTTTTTGAGACGATAGTTCCACGGTCTATTCGCTTAAGCGAGGCACCGGGATTTGGAAAACCGATAATACTTTACGACAAGTTTTCCATCGGTGCTTTAAAATACGAGAAACTTGCCAAAGAACTTTTAAGCCGGCAAAAACCGCTTGAGCACAATGTGATTAAGGTTGATGTTTTGAACGGGGAACAATCGTTGGACATTCAAAGTGTTGACAGCGGCATTGCCGCTGAGAGCAACGGCTCAGAAAAATCTTAAAGCGAATTGAATTTACGAGTCATGTGTTTGCGAGTTAGCCGTGGGGAAAAAGCAGCGAGAGAAAAGACTGAAGTCCGAAGGACGATCTTTCACGTTGTTCTCTAGGACGAGGGACGAAAAAGCGTAAAAAACTGAAAGCTGATGCTGATTTTTGAAGTAACTCATATTAACTATTGGTAACCGATGGTAACCATGAAGAGGTGTGCACAAAATTTTAGCGCGATACGCACGACGCGATACAAAAACAAATTATTTATTGAAGTTGCGACTAAGGAGGCCAGAAAAATGGAAAGAAAAGTATTAGGAAAAGGCTTGGGAGCTTTGATCTCGCCTGAACCAAAAGAACTCGATTCCGGTGTTCAGCTTGTTGATCCGCAAAAGATCAAACCGAATCGATACCAGCCGCGCCTTAACTTTAAGGAAGATAAGCTGCAGGAGCTTGTTGCATCTATACAGGAAAAAGGCGTGGTTGCGCCGGTTGCTGTCCGCAAAAACGATGACGGCAGCTATGAACTTATTGCCGGAGAGAGAAGGCTGCGCGCGGTCAACATATTAAAGCACAAAACAATTCCCGTGCTTGTTAAAGAGGCTAGTGACCAGGAAATGCTGGAAATTTCGATTATTGAAAACATTCAACGTGAAGATCTGAATCCTGTCGAGGAGGCGCAGGCTTATGAAAATCTTATGCGGGATTTTCACTTTACACAGGAACAGGTTGCCAAATCCGTGGGGAAAAGCAGGGCAACAATAGCAAATATGCTCAGGCTGCTCGGCCTGCCCAAAGAAATAAAAGAAGGCCTGTTCAAAGAGCAGCTGACGTTTGGACACGCAAAAGCGATCTTGAGCGTGCAGGGTGTGTCTGCGCAAATCGCGCTTTGTGAAAAGATCATTCAAAAAGGGCTTTCTGTGCGTGAGGCAGAATCTCTCGCAGTAACTTCCTCGAAAGCAAAGGCAAAGCACTCAAACGCAATCAAGGACCAGCATGTTTTAAAGCTGGAGGAAGAGCTGCGTAATGTGCTGGGTACAAAGGTATCTTTGTTCCACGGAAAAAAGAAGGGAAGAATACAGATTGAGTATTATTCACTAAACGATCTTGAACGGATACTGGACGTATTTCGTAAATAATTTATAATTCAAAAATAAAAATCAACGGAGGAGTTTTTATGAAGCAGCAGACATTAATTTTAATCAAGCCGGATGGGCTTGTCAAGTCTTTGACAGGCAACATTCTCACCCGCATGTCAGAAACCAAGCTGGAAATTGTTGCCGCTAAAATAGCACGCGTGAGCCCAGAGCTTGCCCAGGTGCATTATCAGCATTTAAAAGAAAAGCCTTTTTATGATGAGCTGCTCACGTATCTGCAGGGACAGCTTCACGACAGAAGAAAGGTTATGGCCATGGTTTACTGGGGCGATGATGCCATAGGAAAAGTGCGCACGCTTGCCGGCGCGACCAATCCGGAGGAGGCAGAGCCGACATCGATCAGAGGGGCATACGGCAGAATAACCTCAAAAGGAGTTTATGAAAATGTTATTCATGCTTCGTCCAATGAGGCCGAAGCAGAGCGGGAAATTAAACTTTGGTTTGAGCCGGATGAGATAATCCTTGATGCCTATAAAACCAAGACAGTGGTTCTTGATGGTGTTAAAAAAAGAGTCTGGGCATAACACAGGTTAAAGAAACAGGATCTCAACTGCAGTCATAAAATAAATATCTGTGATTATCCCGCATGCTTTGAAAACCTCGGCTTTTCCCGTTTTAAATGCAGCGGGACAGGCAAGCCGAGGATGAAAGTAACTCTGCGGGATTCCGTTCAAAAACCCCGGGCTTTAGCCCGGGTGAGCTTCATCTGCGCAGCATTCTTGCTGTACAATAGAGCCATTAAAAATCTGTCTAACTTCCGTTAGAGAAAAAATATATTTTTTTTGTGATCTCCTTGCAAATTACAATTAACCGTGTATACTTTGCTTATTAGTATTTTAAAAATGATTAACTTAATTAGGAGGTAAAATATTATGCAAAAATATTGTTTAAAATTCAAAGTGATTGTTGTTTTTATCGCACAAGTTCTACTGATTTCTAATGCTGCTTTTGGCGGAATAGTATCTTATTCGCGCAATAACCTTGATTGCCTTTCTCCGAAATTAAGCATGGGAAATATTGCGAGAATAAAGCATTTTAATGATTCTATGCCTGTTTCTGGATGGGAAACAGGGGATGAGATTACTGCCGTGAAAAATTTTAGACTTGTATATGCTGAAAGAGTAGGTAAACACAGGACAATAGCCTTAGTAGATAAAGACGGTCAAGTGCTGAATTTTTTGCCGGAAAAATATTCAAATATTAATAAGGGAAAGATTACGAAAATAAATGATAGAGAATTAATCGTTGCCGTGGAAGATGAGAGCGGGTATCGTGGGTATAGCGATGTATATTACTTAAGCCCGTTACAGGAACAAGGCCTGTTAATTGCTAGCGGGATGGAGCTTGATTCTTCTGAGGGCTGGGTGAAAGTAATAGAGACAGATAATGGTAAGGTGGTCGCGCTTAAAGACCCGGATGGATATAGCGATGTATATTACGTGCTTCAATCGCAAAATAAGGTCGCAATGATTTCTAAGTTTATTGAGCTTGCTAAGGATTGGACGAGGATACTAACGCTGGGTAATGGCGAATTATTATTTGTGCTAAAACATACCGATAACGCGAGAGAACTAGTGGTTGTAAGTGATGATAAAAAGGGAAATATTATAGCAAAGTCCGTGTCTTCATTTGTAGGTGAAGAAGCAATGCAATATATAACTGCAAAGATAGAGCAAGTGTCTATCGAGCAAGCAATTTAGTAAAATAGGAAGCAATCCCCTGCTGGAATATATTATCGGGTAAGTTTCTTTGCTGCGCCGATAAATTCCTACAATATACCTTCTTCGATAGTGGGCGTGCTGCGGAACTCCCCATTTGATTCCAAAATTCAATATAAGCATTCTTTTGCGAAAATAAAGTATCCGAGAGGGGCTGTTGCAAAACAACAAAGCCGCACGGATGAGCACATCAGCAATTATTGCCATGATCTCGAATCTAAAATTTGTGACAAGCTCTCGCTTTATTAGACTTTTAATATTTTTCTGAGTAAAACAGCTTAGTCAGTGGTAAAAAGGCGAGAAAAGTGGTATAATTATAAAGGGTAAGTGGATTTTAAAAGATTTTAACCCCCATAAAAATAAAAGGTTAGCAGGATTCTGGAGGAAAAACGTGTTTTTGCGGAGTAGAAAAACATTATACAGGAAAAAGGCGTTTTCATTAATAGAATTAATGATAGCCTGCATAATAATAGGTGTGCTGGTGAGCTTGGCTGTGCCGGCTTATATGACCTGCCGCCTGAGAACAGAGGAGCAGAAAGCCATAGCCACTTTATATTCCTTTGCCCAGGGGCAAAAGGCATACTGGTTTGATCAGAACCCGAATACCTATACAGCTATAATCAGCAACTTGACCCCAAGCTATGTTGACGTGTCCGACGATGAGAAAGATTGGGCCTACAGCATAACAGCAGGGGATGCTGTCAGCTTTACTCTTTTAGCACGGCATAAAGACAGGTTTGGCGCATTTGACGGACTGGAGCTGACAATTGACCAGGATTGGATTATTAACCGTATAGGCGCTTGGCCGTATACCGTACACGAGGCGGACTAATCGCTTAAGTTCATGGCAGCGATCCCTTGGACAAAAATATCGTCACCGCCTTGCTCTATTTTTTTGCGTATTCTTCCATGCGGATCAATAAAACATGAAATGCCGGTATTGGCGCACCTGAGAAACCAGCAGCGGTTTTCAATAGCGCGGAAAACACTGATTGCTGTATGCTGTATAGGCTCACTGCTGTTTTTAAACCATGCCTCGTTGGTGATCGTGACTAAAAAATCAGCTCCTTTACCGCGGAAGTTTCTGACCAGGCAGGGAAAGACATCTTCAAAGCAGATCAGCACGCCAAAACGCGCCTTTTTACCCTGATGTCCAGTTACTTCAAAAATAGTATAACGCTCTCCCGCGGAAAAATCAGCGATTTGAGTATTTTCTAAAAATGAAAATAAGTTTTTGTGGGGTATGTATTCGCCAAAGGGGACAAGATGGAGTTTGTCGTGAAAGCACTGCAGATGCCCGTCCGGGCTAAAAAGAAAAGCGGTATTGTAATATTTTTTATAAGTGTAATCTTCCCGGGGGCTGCCTACAAGCAAAGATGCTTTCAGCTCCCTGGCCAGATTTGTAATTTTAAGATAGAATTTTGTTTCATCCAGAAGATATCCAGGCACAGATGTTTCCGGCCAGACTATAAGCTCCGGTTTATCAGCCATAGCCTTTTTGCTTAAAATGCTGAATTTTTTTATAATTGCCTCGGAATACTTTGAATCCCATTTTTGCTCCTGAGGAATATTGGCCTGAATCAGGCTGATGGTTATCTCAGGAGAGGGAAATACCCGCCTCAATGAGTAATAACCAAACATATATACAAGGATAAGGCACATTGCCGGTATAAAGATAAAGCTTTTTTTTAAGCTGACACGGAACTTGCTATTAACCGCATGGGTTAACCCCACATTGATAAGCACAATTAAAAAACTTATTCCCCATACGCCGAAAAGCTGAGCGCTTTGAATCAGCGCCAGGTTTCTAAATTGCGTATATCCAATAAGCCCCCAGCCGAAGCCGAAAAACAAAAAACCGCGCAAACGTTCAAAGATTATCCAAAGCAAGGGTATCAGCAAAAGAGAGTGCTTATCCCCAGGAGCAGGCATTAGCAGGGCGAACAGGGAAAATTCAAGCCCAAGAAAGACGCACAGACATAGCAGCCCCACCAGGCTGACGTGTACGAGCCAGTACAGGGTGCCCAGAAAAAATAAAATTGCAAACAACAAGAACAACAGCCAGCGCTGTAAGCGTGTTTTATTGTTCAGCTCCAGAAACAGGGGAACAAGGCAAAACCAGGCAAGAATTCCGAGATTCCCCCTGGAAAACGCCAGAGCAAACATAAGAGCGGATAAACAGGGAGCAATCAAATTTTTGGCTGTAAGTTTTTGTGATTTTGCTGTTGCCATTTATTGAGATTTACCGCAGCATTTCTTGAATTTTTTCCCGCTGTTGCATGGGCAAGGTTCGTTGCGGCCTACCTTTTGATCTTCGCGCGTAAAGGGCAGAGATTTTTCCTGAGTCAAAGCCTGCCCAGGTGATTGCCCAGAAAATTCCGCGGGCGCTGCCGCGGGTTTGGCGAACTGGCTTGCCTGCGGATGTGAATATGCAACCGGAGTGTTTTCAAAAATCCCGGCAGGTTCTTTTTGCCCGACCATGGCCACTTTAAACAGAAACTCCAGAGTTTCTTCCTTTATTCTGCTGAGCATATCCGTGAAAAGCATATAGCCTTCATGCTGATATTCCACAAGAGGGTCTTTTTGCCCAAAAGCGCGTAAGCCGATGCCTTCTCTTAATGTGTCCATAGCGTATAAATGATCTTTCCATTGCGAGTCAAGAACATGCAGGCAGATAGAGCGCTCAAAATCATGCCGCAGCGCTTGCCCCAAAGCAGTGATCTTTTGCCCGTAGGCATTAGTAACTGCTTTTTTTACTATTTCCGGAATATCGCCCTCAGTTGGTATTGAAAACAAAATGCCGAACTTTGTTCGCATCCAATCCTCCAGCCCGGAGATGTTCCAGTCTGCGGGATGCGTTTTTTCCGGCAGATACTGCAGCACGGACTCATCAACAACCTCGTTGACCATGTGCAGGATAGATTGTCTGATGTCATCCTGGGTTAAAAGAAATTGGCGTTGATCATAAACAATATCGCGCTGCCTGCTTAAGATGTCGCCGAATTTAAGCAGCTGCTTTCTGATCTCAAAATTATGCGACTCAACCCGTTTTTGTGCGATTTCAATAGACTTGCCGATCATCGGATGGTCGATAGGAAGGCCTTCCTCCCACTGTACAAAATTCATAAAACGCGTAATCCGGTCAGAGGCAAAAATCCGCATAAGATCATCTTCCAGAGACAGGTAAAAACGGCTTGAACCAGGGTCTCCCTGTCTTCCGGCTCTTCCTCTCAGCTGGTTATCAATGCGCCGGGCTTCATGGCGCTCTGTACCGATAATATGCAGGCCTCCGAGTGAGACAACATCAGCGTGTTCTTTTGCCGCGTCTTCTTTTACGCTTTGCAGGGCTTTTTCCTTTTGCTCTTTTGTTGCCAGCTGCGGATCAATGCCTTTTTTGCTCAAAAGTTCAGCTGCAAAATATTCCGCGTTTCCGCCGAGCAGAATATCTGTTCCGCGGCCGGCCATGTTTGTGGCTATAGTTACAAAGCCTTTTTTTCCGGCCTGCGCGATTATCGGCGCTTCCTGTTCATGCGATTTCGCGTTAAGTACATTGTGGGCAATGCCCCGGCTCTTAAGAAGCCGGCTGATTAATTCGGAGTTTTCAATAGATATGGTGCCTACCAGTACCGGCCGGCCGGATGCGTTTACCTTAATTATTTCCTCAACCACGGCCTTGAATTTTTCCTTGGCTGTTTTGTATATTACATCCGGATCGTTTTTGCGGATCAATAAGCGGTTTGTGGGAATAACCACAACATCCAGCTTGTAAATATGACGGAATTCCGCTTCTTCTGTGAGCGCTGTGCCTGTCATTCCGGCGAGCTTATTATACATGCGGAAATAATTCTGAAAAGTGATTGTGGCCAGAGTTTGGTTTTCGCGTTCTATCTTCAGGCCTTCTTTTGCTTCAATCGCCTGATGCAGCCCGTCGCTCCAACGGCGGCCCGGCATAAGGCGACCAGTGAAATCATCCACGATAATTACCTGGCCGTCCTTTACTACATAGTGAACGTCACGCCGGAATAGGGGAGAATGGGCTTTAAGGGCCTGGTCGACATGATGTTTAAGCTCCATGGTTTCCAGGCTGCTTAAATCATTTACGCCGAGCATTTTTGATACCTTGGCCTCTCCGGCCTCGGTAAGGTATACAGTATTTGCTTTTTCCTCAACTATGAAATCCCCGCTCTCTTCTTTTGTCTCCTCGTTCTTTTCGCCGGCAGCAAGCCTGGGGATGATTTTATCTATCTTGTAATATTTGTCGGTTGACTCTTCCGCCGGGCCGGAAATAATAAGCGGCGTTCGGGCCTCATCGATAAGAATGCTGTCTACCTCATCTACAATGGCAAAGTTCAAATCTCTCTGCACCATATCATCTTTGTGCATAACCATGTTCGAACGCAGATAATCAAAACCAAATTCATTATTTGTTCCATAAGTTACATCGCAGGCATAAGCCTCTTTTCTGGAAACAGGCAGTAGATGGGCCATGCGCTCGTCCCTGGCAGCAGGGTCCAGGTGTTCAAGGTCATATACAACAGAAAAATCATGCGCTATTGACGCGCAGGTTAATCCCAGGAAAGCATAAACCGGCCCCATCCAGCCGCAATCCCGCTGTGCCAAATAATCGTTTACAGTAACGACATGCACGCCTTTGCCCATTAAGGCGTTGAGATAAACTGCCAGAGTTGCCGCAAGGGTTTTACCTTCACCTGTGGTCATTTCGGCGATTTTTCCCTCATGCAGAACAATGCCTCCGATAAGCTGTACATCAAAATGCCGCATTGACAGTGTTCTCCAAGCCGCTTCACGGCATACGGCAAAGGCTTGCGGCAGGATTTTATTTAATGCCTCTTTCTCCAGTTTTTGCCTGAGCTCTTGGCTGGATTCAGGGGAAGAGTTTTGCTCGATATGCCTTTTGATCAAGAGCCTGAACTCATCTGTTTTCGCGCGCAATTGTTCGTCAGTCAGAGGTTTAATCTCTTGTTCCTGGGAATTTATCGCCTCAACCAGAGGTGCCAGGCGTTTTAATTCCTTTTCATTGTGATTTCCGAAGATTTTATCTTTAATAAATTTAAACATTGTTTTTCCTTAGTGGATTATTTATTATAAAGGATAGTTCTTAAAATGGCAAGGAGATTGTGCTGTTTAAAAATCGTGTGTTTAAAAATCACCGGGGTCTTGATAGGGATAGGTGCTACCTGTAAACTGCTCGTTGCTTTTAAAATTTATAACATCTTCGGCAAGCGGCCCGTTTAGGCGCTTTGCCCGCAGAGTGAAATCATTAGCAAGGAGTAAGAATATTGTAAATTCCCAGTCCGGATGAGAGTTGTCGGAATAGAAATTTGCCCCAACAAGGGTTTCCATATTGTCCAGGGTCATCCCGGTATACGCCTGATTTTCTCTGAAATATACAAGAGCCGCGCTGCGCATTGCCTTGAGCGTGTTTATTGCAAACGTACACCGGCCGCGTTCAAGAGAACGCATGTAACTGGGAATTGCTATGGTTGCCAGAGCCCCGATTATTACCAGTATGATAACGATTTCTATTAATGTAAAGCCTGCAGATTTACGCATAAGCCCTTTCTTTAATTTACCAGCCCCCGGGGTCGGTACGGGGATAGCTGCCACCCCAAAGTTCTTGTTTTCCGGCGGTAATATCGTCAGTTAAAGTCATGACCGTGTTTTCGTGCGGGCCGCGCCGCCTGGTTGCCTGCAGCTGCAGACTGGTGCTGGTGGTAGTAGGGATACTGTAATACCAGTCGTTATTTTCGTTTGCAGCTGCGTTTGCGGCTGCGTCGCCTGAAAAAAAACGCGCGCCTACCTGGTTTTCCAGGCCCTGCACAGTTATCCCTGCAAAAGTCTGGTTATCTGAAAAAAAAGAAAGTGCCGCGCTGCGCATTGTTTTTAAAATCTGTATTGCCTGAGAACATTTTGCGCGTTCTGTTGAACGCGCGTAGTTTGGCAGGGCAATTGTAGCAAGAAGGCCTAAAATAATAGTAACGATCATTAACTCTACCAGAGTGAATCCCCGGCGATATATTTTTTTACGTATATTGTTCATGTTAATGCTCCTGCTTTACCACGTTGCCGGATCAAGCCAGGGATACGTGCCGCCCCAATCCTCGTTCTGATTGGCCGCAGGGTTGTCTGTAATGGTTATCGTGGTATTTCCCGCGGCTGCATGCGGGCCTCGTTTGCGGGTTGCCCGCACGACTAGCGTTGTATCGTTGCCGGTCTGTATCGCGAAGGCCCAATCATCATTACTGCCATCTGAATAAAAATTCGCGCCAGCCTCATCTTCCAGGTCAGACTCCTGTCCTGGGGTAGGGAAGGTTTCATTATTTGAGTAAAAAGAAAGCCCGGCACTACGCATCTCTTTCAGGATTTGAATCGCTTGCGAGCATTTAGAACGCTCAAGAGAACGTGCGTAATTGGGAATAGCCAAAGTTGCAAGAATGCCGATGAGCACAACCGCAACCATAAGTTCTACAAAGGTAAAACCGCCTTTTTTACGCATAATAATTACCTCCCTCATTAAAAATAAGAAAATTATAACAATATATTTATCTCTTCTAATTAAGTATACCAGCGTTTACCGATAAAAGCAACTGTTTTGGCTGCAAGGAGTTAAGTGGTTTATTCTAATTGTATAGATGGTGATGAGTTAGGTAAAAGCGCAGCTAGAGGCACATTTTGCAGCAGCGTCTTAAGCATACTGTTTCTTACAGAATAAAGCAAGGATTCCCCACCAAATAACTGCTGTTTCCGGTAGAAAAAATGTGAAATCAATGAGATTGTGGATCAGAAAGGAAAGTACACTAATCCATATCCACAGGGCCAAAGGATGTGATAGAGCCTCCTCATGTAGATTTTTGCTAAAAACGTAAAAAATAATATTTAAAAAACCAAATAAAACTAAAGGCCCGGATTCAGCCCATATTTGCAAATAGGAATTATGGCTGAAGTTACTGCCGACAAAGGGCATATTCCCAGGGCCTGTGCCCAAAAAGGGGTGAGCCCAAATGACTGCCAGGGTCTTTGCCCAATAAAGCTGACGCTGGGCAAGGGAAAAGATGGGGTTTCTCCAGTACCCTACGTTATATGACCGCACGAGTATAAACATGAATAATGTCGCTCCTAAAAAACAAATAATAAATTTTAACGTTTTCTGGCCTGATGATTTACGCAGAAATAGTACGATCAGAGCGCTCAAGATCAAGCTTACTATAGGGCCGATTGATCTTGTAAGCAATAACGCGCTGAGCATTAAAATAATTGAGCAAAGTAAAAGTGAGTTTTGCGGAGGCCTTTTCCAAAGCGGGATATCCACGTTTTTATAGTGCTGCCGATAAAAGGCAATGCCCAGAGGCAGATGCATGATCAAATATCCCCCAAGTGTTGCCGGCAGGATAAAAGGTAAAAAAGCCCGGTTGCGGGAAAGCAATTCCTCCGCGAACATATAACTGATATTGCGCTCACTTAAGAAACCCAATAACTGCGAAGCCCCGCAATGGGCCATGTCTTTAGCCGCAAAGGCTAAAGAAGCGATAAAAGGCCGTATAAATATCAGGGCTAGAAATGTTAATATTAAAAAAAATCGCAGCATTGATACAATATATCTATTTTAAGCATAACTGTCAAGAACCTCCGGGCCCTTAACCCGAAGATTTCATGGCCGGAAGAAAGAAGTGAGAGTAAGTTATTCTGCGGTAAGTCAGGAAAATAGAGAAATTGAGAAAAACGAAAAAGGCATAATAAATTAGATTTACTTATTCAAGAGAAAGTTTCTGTCCAAAAACTTCAAATTCCCATAATGAATAACCAAATTCCCGAGCTCGCTGTGTTCCACGCATAGAAATATACCTGGCCTTTGCGTTTAATTGGATAATTTCCTCTACTGTTCCCTGCCCCTCTTGCGTAGAATAAACTGTGCGCCATTGTTTGGCGTCATTAGAAACTTGAATCTCATAAGCCCTGGCAAAAGCAACTTCCCATATTAAACGAATCTCTTCAATCAAACAAGGTTCACCAAGGTCTATTTGTACCCACTGCAAATCAGAAAATTCTGAAGACCAGCGCGTCTTTAAATCACCATCAACAACATTACCCGCGGATAAATGCGGTGCTTCTATTGATGATGCGCTAGCCCTTTTATTCGCGGAAAGTTTTTGCAAAGGCTTTAGGTCTTTTTCAAAATGAGCAATAATTTTTTTATGCTTGTCCATAACAATAGCGGCTGGATTTTTATTACCTTGCAAATCCCCGCTCCAATGGCTGAACTTATATCCTATTTTATGTTGGGCATTAAGAGTAACCTCTGTCTTTTCCTGATAATAAGGAAGGCACGGAACAGCATTAACACGGCCGTATTCAGCTAAGCTGCTTAGATAATAATATCCGGGAATTTCTTTTGCATATACGCGCACATAATCAATATTATGATATTGCGGAAACAGCGTCCGTCTATTGGGTTTGCCCGGCCAATCGCCGCCTATGGCGGTATTCAGAATAATATAAAAAGGTTCATGCGGCACATATTCGGAAATTTCCAGCCGCTTTGTGCCGTCAACAAACCAGGTAATTGAATCATTATCCCATTCAATGGCAAACTCATGGAAATCGTTGGAAAAATCCGGGCCGATAAACAGCGAACCTTTTTTCTTCCGGTCCTGCCATGTCCCCCAATGAACAGTCATATACATAACATGGGGCTGATGCCCTAGAACTTCCATGATATCTATTTCCGGCGGCCATTGGCATGAGGCCGGCAGCATCCAATGCGCAGGCCAAACCCCTTTACCCTTAGGCAATTGTGCCCGGATTTCCACGCGTCCATATTGCTGGGCAAACTTACCCCTGGTTTCCACAAGCCCGGAGCTGTATTCGCATCCTCCGATGACATTTTTTCTGCTGCGTAAAACAAGCATGCCATCGCGGATAAATACATCCTCAGGTGTATAATATTGCAGTTCATTATTTTTTGCAAACGCCGCATCTTCAATACGCCACTTAGACTCATCTAATCTATTGCCTTCAAATTCATCATGCCATGTCAGATACCACCCTTGCTGTTTTGCCGGGACAGTAGGAGAAGCAGCAAAACAACTATTGGTTAAGATTAAACCTGAAATAATAACACTGCGAAGAATTTTAAATTTTATGCCTGGTTTCATAACTTTGATTATACACAAAAAAACTAAAAAGCATAGTCTTTTACTCCAGGTACTTAAGTTTTCTATGTTTAAAGCCTGTTTTTAATAGAAATAGTAAACAAGAAGTGGTATATTGAAATTAATAAAGCATCAAGAATAACTTAAATAATAATGAAAAATACTATATTAAGGTAAAGGAAATATAATTATGGGCAGGTATATTAAATATAATAAAAGGCGTCTACGGCGTGTAAATTCCGGAGTAACCTTAATCGAGATATTAATCAGTATTGCTATTTTAGTTATAGTTTTGCTTGGATTGCTTTCAGGATATATGGGGTGTATGCAGCTTAATGAGCGGTTAAGAAATACAAGTATTGCAACCGAGGATGCCCGCCGTGTTATTGAACAGATGCGCAGTTTTTCCAGGATTTCTTTATCTCTGATTACGGGTACGGATTGGAAAATTTGGGGAGAGAATAATGGGTGTACAATGCTGCCTTTTGAACAGGTAGTGGTCACGTATAATGATGGGGATGACCTGGGAATAGACCCTTTGGATGACGACCCTCTTGATGTAACGGTAGATATAACCTGGCAGGAAAAAACCCGGTTGCGGAGAGTAAGAATTGGTTCACTGATAACGGTTTGGTAGAGAATATCATGAGAAAATTTAATATGTTATTTTTAATAAGAAGATGGTTTAAAAGTAAAAACAACCCCGTAAAAATCGCGGGGTTTACTTTACTCGAAATAATAATTTCCACAGCAGTCTTTAGTATTATTATTGTCTCTATTTTTGAAATATTGATGAGCGGCAGCCGTATTTGGTTAACTAGTGATGCGCAGCTTGATATTCATTCATATGCGCGGGTAATAATGCAAAAAATAACTAATGAACTAAAACAATCTGCTCCGGAAAAGGTAAGAATTATTACGGTAAATGAAAATGAAGATAGTTTATTGCTTCAAACCCCGGCTGGTTTTAATAATGGGCAGATACAATGGAGCAATCAAATTCAATTTTCTCTAGGAGGCGAATATAAACAGCAGCTTGTTCGTACGGTTATTAATCCCGATAATGGACAGGTGTTAGAGGCGGTTGAGTATGCTGAGTATATAACAGGGATGCACTTTAATCAGCTCACTGAGGACAGGATAGAGGTGGTATTGGTTTTAGAGAGGAATTCGATTGCCGGGGATGCAATTCAGCTGCAGTTAGTTTCACAGGTTGCTATGCGCAATCAATGAAAAGGCGCAATAGGGTGCTGGACAAACAGCATTTCTTTTAACATTTAAGTTGATTACTAAAAAAAGAATAAGATAAAAAAGATGAGAAGATTTATTTTTAGAGCAGTTGTTTTATGTATAGGAATCATCTTATTGGCTAGTGCCTGCGGATACTGCCTGTTTGCGGAGAACGCGGACGCAGATCATTTATCATCGATGCTGCGAATGCAAAGAGAAAAAGATGAGCATCTTCGCAGGCGCTATGAGGCTATGAAAAAAGCCATAGGGGAAGTTGCGGCCAAAAGGCGGGTTTATCAAGAGATAACACAGAGGGAGAAGCAGTTAAAAAGTGATGAAACCGGGGCGATCTTGTTTTCTAAACAAAAAAAAACCGCAAGGTACGCCAAGCAGCTTTAAAATAACGCCGCGCCCTAAACAGCCGTTTTACAAAGCCCGTGTACTGGGGCAGAGCCCGCAACAGACGCAAAAATCAGAAGGCGGTTATCGTTTTAAAGTTTTCATAATTATTGGATTAATCATTATAAGCGTTGCGGGGGTAAGAATATATAAGCGTTATGGCAAACAATAAAATAAAAATCCAGCTTATAAGAGATGGCAATATGAGAGAATATCTAAGGAATTTGCACAAAGGTATGGCGAGCAGGAGCGGTATGGCAATGATTAGTGTTTTTTTAGTTGTGATTGTACTCACGCTGTTTTTGGGTTCACTTTTGAGGAGAAGTATAGGTGAAAGCCGTAATACACAGCGGCGATTAGATATTTTACAGGCAGAATATTTGGCAGAATCAGGTATCGATAAAGTTAAGCAGGATTTGTATAAAGCATTTGAAGTTTTTTACGCTGCGCAAGGAAGGACAGCCGATACTTTTACTTGGTTCGATGATTTAGTAACTGACCCTTTAGAAAAATATTCCGCGATCCCAACTAATGCTAAGTTGAAGAATACTCCGAATGCAGCGTATTCAGTTAGAATAACTGATGTTGATGTATCAACATCAGTACCTAAGGACATCACTTTGGTGAGTACGGGTACATTTAATGGAATAACAAAAACAGCTACAGCAGTAGTGCGCTATTCGATGGGTTCGGCTAGAGTATTTGACTATTCCTATTTTATTAACAATTATGGGTGGTTTTACGGCAGTTCAATTACAAGTCAGGGAGATGTCCGCAGTAATGGAAATTTTTCATTCATGTATAATCCTTTGGTGAACGGCGATGCGTATGGATCGGTAACCCCTGAATTAGGTGCTGTCGGTACGGTGGGAGGCTCGTATGGGAACGAAAGCATAGGAACGTATCGACGTAAAGCTGATGATACGGCGCGGCCGGCTAATCCTACGGCAGATCCGATAGATATTGATGGAGATTTTATTCCGGAAGAATTTCCTTATGAAAACGGATATGACGGAACTGTGGAAAAATTTCCATCTCAAGAATCATTGAATATGCCGTATCTGGGAAATCTGCAGTATTATAAGGAATTGGCAGCTAACAAAAATGGAACTATTCGACAAAAAGGGGTAACCCTGGTAAATAATGTATTGGAAGATAACATTGTTTTGATTGGAACAGATGCTGCTCCGATACAAATCGATGGCCCGGTAGTTGTTACCGGAGATGTATTGATTAAGGGTAAAGTAACCGGGCAAGGTACGATTTATTCAGGCAGGAATACCCATGTTATTGGCAGCGTTGAATACGTTAATCCGCCGGCCTGGTTAAAACCGGATATCAACCCCAGCCGGACAGACGCGAGTAATGAAAACAGCGATTTCTTAGGGCTAGTGGCAAAAGGAAATATTGTTATTGGAAATTATACTGAAAGAAGTTGGGATTATTGCAAACTCTATCTTAATCCAAGGTTTACTAAGGCGTATAAAGTTGATGTCGAAGATGCTGATATTGGTTATGTTTCTTATTACTCGGAAGGAGAGCCGTATTTCAATGGTGATTATACGGGATTTGACGGCGGGAAAAAGACAGATGGTTCAAAACGGCGTTTTTATGAGTCTTCGTATGATAACAAATACTTTGCTTCAGTTGCTGATTCATATGTAAAGATTAATCAAGTCGATGCTGTAACATATACGAATCACGCATTTACAGGAAGGGTAAATAAATTTACAATGAACGGATCAATTATTTCCCGTGATGAAGCGATTATTTATTCAAATTATATCAAAATGAACTATGATGTTCGAGCCAGGGATAAAGGGGAAGAACTCTATTTACCTAGAACATTGGAGCTGCCGCATATCCAATATATAAAACTTGATTAGTCCCTTCCTGTCTTGATATTTGGCATATTTAAATCAGGGTTTTAGAAAACAGGGCAGAGAAGAAAATTATATGAAATGTTAAAACAGATAGTGGTGTATTTATTTGTATTTTGCGGGCTTATAGTATTTACTGCCGCGCGGTGCTGCGCGGATATAGTAAAACTTAAAAACGGAAATTTTTTTGAAGGGATTGTTATTAAATCAGATGATAATTCAGTGGTGATCGAAGTAGATATTGGCACAATAATGTTAGCTATAGATGAAATAGAAAAGATTGAGATTTCATCAACTCAGGAGAAAGATATATTACAGCAACAATGGCAGGAAGCAAAGGAACAAGAGGTCAGGGAGCAGGAAGCAAAGGAAAAAGAAGAACGAGCAGCACCCGTAGAACCGCCTGCGCCTGCTTTATCCTTACCTGATAAGAAAGAAGCCGATCCAGAGGAGAAAATAGTAAAAAAAACAAAACAGATACAGCATAAAGCGGCTCGATGTCCTCTTAATAATAGTTATTATTTACTTTCCGTTCCGAAATTCCAGTCTCAGTCAGAAGGCAGTCCTTTGATTGTTGCGCTTCATGGCTGGCCGGATAGCCCGGAGAGTTTTATGAAAATGTGGGAATTTGAAGGTAATAAGAAAAAAGCTTTCATTGCTTGTCCAAAATCAATCAGCAAAGGATGGAAGCAAAAAGATGTCTCTAATATATTCAAAATGATTGAAGAAATCAAGAGTAATTATAGCATAGATTCCAAAAAAGTATTTATTGCCGGGGTTTCGTTTGGGGGGCATTTTGCTTTATATCTTGGTTTATTGTATCCTGAACAATTTAAAGCAGTTGCTAATGTTGCCGGGTCTATTATCAGGGCAAGAAAATATATTGGGCCGGTTAAATTATCAAGAGGGAAGAAGCGTTTACCGATATTAATTTTAATCGGAGAAAAAGATGAGCAGGCGCGTCATAATTATGCAAAGCAGACAAAACAAGAGTTGGCGAAATATGGTTATCCGGTGACTTATAAAGTAATTCCTGATTTCGGCCATGGTTATCTATCCCGATTTTCCCGGGATATAAGTAAGTGGTTTGGGCTTTAGAGAGCGCAGAGGGAACGTTATTAGAGAATCGTTTGTTTAGGTGTTAATTATTAAAAACTTTTGCAAAGAGGGTGAGAATGTGCTAAACTTTAACTTTAAATGTTGTGTGAAAAAGCTGCATGCGGAGAATTGCAAATATGGACAAAAAAACACAAATAAAAAACACCTTTAAAATAGTATCACTGCTTCTTGTTATGTCGCTGGAATTTTTAACCGCATTTAGCTCAGCCGCAGAAGTAACAGTAAATCACGCAAATAGTGATATGTTGGGGCCTTCTTTACAAATAAAAAATGTAACATTTCAAAAAACTGTGCAAGCATTGCAGGCAGAAATATCACACCCTTCATCCCATAAAATAGAAGATAATACTTTTGAATTAAAATATAGGATAGAAAATAATCCAAAAATTTTAACTTCAAGTAATAGGTCTGAAGTGTTATTTAAAATTTTTATTTTTAGTGTACTCTATGTTAACATAGGAACAGTAATATTTATGTTTTATTCTCTTATAGCAAGAGCTGCGGCTGAAGCATGCTATAAATATATCCCTGTCATTCTAAGCGTGGTTGCGGTCGGCGCGATTTTCGTGATGCTGTCTCTGGGAATAGATGTTATCGGGCATTATGTCTTTAAGGAGAAGCGTTTGGCAGAGGGTTCCCGCCTAAAAGCGCTGATAGTAAATAAAATAGGCAGCGGATTAACAGCTTTTCTTAATAAGCTGGAAAATATTTTTGATTATGCCAAAAATATTTCTGGAGAAAAATTAGCAGCTGAAGCCGGCACAATGGCCTTAATAATAAACCCCGATGAGGAAGAGCCTCCCTCTCCTGCTGAAAAAGAAGCAGATAATAAAATACGGCTTTTGAAACAAAAAACAGGCCCGGATATATCTAATACAATAGACATATCCGGCACAAGAGGCTTTCCGCTTAACCCTATCCCGTTAAATTCTTTTGTTATCTTGCCGATACAGCAATCAATATGAAAATATAAAATCGAAATTGGGAAAAATCAGCACTGCCTTCCATCTAATTCGGATTTTGCCTATTGCAAAATCCGGGTTTATGATTACCCGGTTTCTGGTAAAATATCCTGGAGAATATTGTAATCCTGCGTTTTATTAAACAGTTCAAGATGTTCAACCAGTTTTTCGTCTCCCGGCCTGATAAAGGAACCGCCTTCAACCGCTAATCCCTCGTCGTAGAGGCCGATGAATATAGAAATATTTTTATCTTTTCCACTGTGCGCGGCCTTAGCAACATCTATAAGTTTGGGAGGCGTGTATTTACCTTCTTTGAAACTTTTTTCCATCGGAGTTCCTTTTGCCGCGAAAGTCGGGTTTAGATGCATATTTATGCGCAGGTTATATTGCGCGGCAATGCTGCTTAAATAGTCTATCCCCTGCTTAATGTCATTAACCGCGTCCGCGTCGCTCATTTGCGGCACCGGCTTTTGCATAAAATAACATTTCAACCTGAATTTATAAGGGGCGATTTTTTTGACAAAATTTTCAAAAAGTTCAAAGCTGAGGCCTTTTTGAAAAATATCATTGCGGATACGCTCATCAAAGGCTTCTATACCGACGGCGATTTCAAGTTCAGTCGGGGTGTCTCCCTCTTTCAACACCCTGCCTAAAAAATCGAGTTCCTCTACCTCAACAAACTCAGGCCGGCTTTCCATGCTAACAACAGAAAGATTGGGAAAGTTCAGATTGAGTTTAGCCATAAGATATATAAGGGCCGTGGAAGAGAAGGTCTCCTCATCCAGCACCGAACCGTTGTTGCTAATGATTATTTTTTTAACGGATTTCCGTTGCTGAATGACCTCAGGATTATTAAAAACATGGTCTATCTGGGCGATTAATGTTTTGTAACCGATATGCTCCTTTGACATCTTAGAAGGTAAATTACAGCCGATGCAGCGTGACCAGCGGCAGGCTTGCGTGTAGAACACAGTGAAGAGAATCAGCCCTTCATCCGACTCCTGGAACCATATTTGGGCCGGTTTGTTTTTATCGTGTGTTACGTTAAATTTATAAGTTTTTTCTTCCATCTCTCTTATCTTCTTTAGCCACAAAGAGCACAGAGTTCACACCTGCCTGGCGGCAAGACAGGGAGAAAAATTAAAGCATAAATCCTTCTATCGCGTTAATTCATTATATAGCGCTTATTATAAGATTTAAAGTGTTTTCTCAGGAGTTGGAAAAAGCACAGCAATTAAGAACCTAAAATTCTTCGCGCTTCTTTAGGCGTTAAATTCGAGGATAGAGAAGAAAAAACAACATAAAGCGTAAAAAAACATTTCA